>JAFWFI010000114.1 GCA_017515705.1 Bacillota bacterium | reverse complement strand
GCGGGAAGAAGTGGAAGAATATACGGGATTCCATATCACGGGCGTGAATATTACTGTAAAAGGACTGGCATAAAGAGGAGGCAGAAATGATTTTTACAGGAACTTTGGTGAACGGCGTCGCCATCATCGTATGCGCGATAGCCGGTACTTTTTTCATCAGAAACATACCGGACCGTTTCCGGGATATAATTATGAAGGCACTGGCGCTCTGCACGATCTTCGTGGGGATATCCGGCGCCCTTGAAACCGAGAATGTCATTGTGCTGATCGTAAGCATGGTGGCCGGCAGCATCATCGGGGAAGCCATCGACATCGACGGCTGGATGAACCGGTTGGGGAAATACGCGGAAAGGAAACTGGGCTTTGGGGCAGGCAGTTTCTCCAAGGGCTTTATCACCGCATCGATTCTCTACTGCACCGGCGCCATGGCCATCGTCGGGGCGATGAATTCGGGCATCCGTCTCGACCACACCACCCTGTTCGCCAAGTCCATCCTGGACGGGGTCATTGCGGTAATCTTTGCCGGCACCATGGGGATCGGCGTGGCCTTTTCGGCGGTTCCCACCATGTTGTATGAAGGTCTTCTCGCCTTTGCAGCCCACTTCGCAGGAGACTTCATGTCCGCGCAGATGATTACGGAGATGGGTGCGGCCGGCAGCCTCATCATCGCCGGCATCGGGCTGAATTTCCTGGAGATCAAGGGAATGAAGACCATCAAGGTCGCCAATATGATCCCGGCTGCTTTCATCCCCTGCGTTTGGTTCCCCATCGCGGGTTTGTTTCATTAAAAATTCACAAAAAACCACAAAAAGATTGCGATTTGGTATTGCAAAAGATTAAAGAAGGGTTATAATAATGTTAGCACTCGGGAAGAACGAGTGCTAATAAAATGGAATGAATGATTCATTATAAATCTAAGGAGGTTTCTTTTCATGACAATCAAACCATTAGGCGACAGAGTCGTTATCAAAATGCTGGAAGCAGAAGAAAAATCAAAGGGCGGCATTTTCCTGCCGGGTCAGACCAAGGAAGAACCGCAGATCGCAGAAGTCGTAGCAATCGGCCCCGGCGAAGTACGGGACGGCGCACTGGTACCGATGCAGGTCAAGGTTGGCGACAAGATTTTATTCCCCAAGTTCATGGGCGTTGAAGTTCGCGTAGAAGGCGAAGACCTGATCGTTATCGCAGAAAAAGACATTTTCGCGATTCTCGACTAATAAAACAACAAGTATTCGGAGGAAAATAAAATGGCAAAAGATATTAAATATTCGGAAGACGCAAGAAGAAAGATGGAAGCCGGCGTTAACAAATTAGCCAACGCCGTAAAAGTAACCTTAGGGCCCAAGGGCAGAAACGTTATCCTGGACAAGCGGTTCGGCCTGCCGATCATCACTAATGACGGTGTAACCATCGCCAGAGACATTGAACTGGAAGACCGTTACGAAAACATGGGCGCACAGATGGTAAAGGAAGTTGCGACCAAGACCAACGATACCGCCGGTGACGGTACCACGACTGCTACACTGCTGGCTCAGATCATGATCCGGGAAGGTATGAGAAATGTAGCTGCGGGCGCAAACCCGATGGTACTGAAGAAGGGCATGGAGCAGGCTTGCAATTTCGCTGTTGAAGAACTGAAGAAGATTTCCAAGCAGGTAGAAGGCAAGGAACACATCGCACAGGTTGCTTCCATTTCCGCCAGCGACACACAGATCGGTGAACTGATTGCTCACGCAATGGACAAAGTCGGCGTAGAAGGCGTTATCACCGTAGAAGAATCCAAGACACTGGGAACAGAAGTTGACATCGTAGAAGGCATGCAGTTCGAAAGAGGCTACCTCTCCTCCTACATGGTTACCGATACCGACAAGATGGAAGCGGTTATTGAGAACCCCTACATCCTGATCACAGACAAGAAGATCACTCAGGGCCAGGAACTGGTTCCGATTCTGGAACAGGTTTCCCAGGCAGGCGGCAAGCTCCTCGTCATCGCGGAAGACGTGGAAGGCGAAGCGCTGGCTGTACTGGTTGTCAACAAGATCAGAGGCCTGCTGGACAGCGTAGCTGTCAAGGCTCCGGGCTTCGGCGACAGAAGAAAAGAAATGCTGCGGGATATCGGTATCCTGACCGGCGGCACTGTAGTGGAATCCGACCTGGGCATGGACCTGAAGGAAGCCACACTGGATATGCTGGGCAGAGCCGGCACCGTTAAGGTCAACAAGGACCACTGTGTCATCGTTCACGGCGCTGGGGACCAGGCGGCGATCGAAGACAGAGTAAACCAGATCAAAGGCCTGATCGAACTGGAAACCTCCGATTTCTCCAGAGAAAAGCTGCAGGAAAGACTGGGCAAGCTGGCCAGCGGCGTTGCCGTCATCAGAGTCGGCGCTGCAACAGAAGCAGAACTCCAGGAAAGAAAGTACAGAATTGAAGACGCACTGAACGCTACCAGCGCTGCAGTGGAAGAAGGTTACGTATCCGGCGGCGGCGTGGCTCTGGTCAACGTTTACAATCCGGTTGCGGAATTCGTGAACACCCTCGAAGGCGACCTGAAGACCGGCGCGGCGATCGTGCTGAGAGCACTGGAAGAACCGCTTCGCCAGATTGCGTTCAACGCGGGCTACGAAGGCTCCATCGTTGTGGAAAAGGTTAAGAAGAGCGACGTAGGCGTAGGCTTCAATGCTGCTACCGAAGAATATGTGAACATGGAAGAAGCGGGCATCATCGACCCGACCATGGTAACGAGATGCGCTCTGCAGAATGCGGTTTCCGCTTCCGCTCTGCTGCTGACCACGGAAGTGGCGATCATCGACTCCGAAGATCCGATGGAAAAACTGCACATGCCGGATAATCCGATGGCTATGTAATCCATCCTGTCGATGCAGCAGTCAATATGAATCACCGAACCCCCGGAGATTTCTCCGGGGGTTTTCGTGTGTCATGATTTGAGCGCGAACCATTTATATCGCTGTATGTATTTCCCCCTCGGACGCTCTCGCTCGAGGCACTCACGCAGGGGTTCTAAGCTCTGTCTTCGCTCCCTCGGAGCTCGCCAATCGCTAAGAACCCGCGTTCTGCGTCGCCTCGGGTGGAAATCATACAGCTCTGTGGACGGTTCGCTCTCATTGACAGTAATTTGCGCCTGTGATACGATGATTTCATAAATAATGAAAAGGAGAGATGAAGATGATACCGACAAGAGAGGAAGCACTGGAACTGCTGAAGGAATACAACAAGGACGAATTCCATATCAAACATGCGCTGACCGTGGAAGGCGTGATGCGCTATTTTGCGAAGGAACTGGGCTACGCGGAGGAAGAGGACTACTGGGGGCTGGTGGGCCTGCTCCACGACCTGGACTTTGAGATGTACCCGGACGAGCATTGCATCAAGAGTCAGGAAATCATGCGGGAGCGGGGCATCGATGAAGGCATTATCCACTCCACCGCCAGCCACGGCTACGGGATGGGGCTCATCGACTTTGCGCCGGAGCATGAAATGGAAAAGGTGCTCTACGCCACCGACGAACTGACCGGGCTCATCGGCGCTGTGGCCATCATGCGGCCCTCGAAGAGCGTGGACGACCTGGAAGTGAAGTCCGTGAAGAAGAAGTACAAGAACCTGAAATTCGCAGCGGGCTGCTCCCGGGAAGTCATCGAAAAAGGCGCGGAAATGCTGGGCTGGGAACTGGAAGACCTGATCGGCCGGACCATTCTGGCCATGCGGGCAACAGACGCTGTGGATTAACGGATCGAAATGAAAGAATTGCTGCAGATTTACCTGGCGGCCCTGCGGGTCGGCGCGCTGACCTTCGGGGGCGGTTACGCCATGCTCCCCATCCTTCAGAAAGAAGTGGTGGAAGGTCGGAAATGGAATACGGAAGCGGAGATCCTGGATTACTATGCCCTGGCCCAGTGCCTGCCGGGGATCATCATGGTCAACACGCTGTCCTTCGTGGGACAGAAGCGCCGGGGGAAAACCGGCGCACTGGCGGCGGGTCTCGGGGCCATTACACCTTCGCTGATCATTATCACTCTGATTGCTGCGGTGCTGACGGCCTTTGCGGATGTGCCGGCGGTGCAGCACGCCTTCGCCGGAATCCGGGTTTGTGTTTGTGTGCTCATTTTCAACTCCATTTTGAAACTCTGGAAGAGTTCCGTCATCGACGGAATCTGCCTGGCTCTGTTTCTCGTGATCGTGCTGGGGTCCCTGTTTTTTGACATCACCCCCATCGCCTTTGTGGTGGCAGCGGCGGTCTTCGGTGTCCTGATCACCCTGGCGCGCACCCGGAAGGGGGGCGGCGCCGCATGATGATCTACCTGAGGTTGTTCTGGGAGTTTTTGAAGATCGGGCTGTTCTCCGTCGGCGGCGGCATGGCGACCCTGCCATTCCTGTATGACCTGGCGGACAAGACCGGCTGGTTTACCGGCGCCCAGGTGGCGGATATGCTGGCGGTCTCCGAGTCCACGCCGGGGCCCATAGGAATCAATATGGCCACTTACACCGGCTACACCGTGGCGGGCGTGCCCGGCGCGGTCCTGGCTTCCGTAGGTATCATCCTGCCGGGGTTGGCGCTGGTATTGATTATCACGGCAATGTTGGAGAAATTCCGGAAGAATCGCTATGTGGAGGGGGCTTTCTACGGTCTTCGCCCGGCTTCCGTGGCGCTGATCACGGCGGCAGGCCTTCTGGTGGCGAAGATTACCTTCCTGGATGAGGCGCTGCTGGAAGCGTACAGCGGCGGTGGGTTCCTTTCCCTGATCAGCTGGAAAGCCGTGATACTGGCGGCGGTCCTGCTGGTGATGACCCGCTGGTTCAAATCGACGAAAAAACTGCATCCGGTGGTCTTTATTGTTTTGTCCGCAGCGGTCGGGATCCTGTTTCGATTCTAGGACGATTGCTAATCAGAAAAACTTAAAATACCCAAAAACGTTGAAAAAGCGAACTCTGTAAATACCAGTTGTTATTTGCAGAGTTCTTTTTTTAAGAATCATTAAGAAAAACGGGGGGTTTTCTTTAAGATTTGGAGATTATAGTGGAATCATAAAGGAAGGGGTGATTCAGGATGGAGTTGTTAAAACGAATTGAAGAAACTGCTCGCCGGGATGGGAGTCGGTCGGCATACCGTTCACGGGACGGAGAAATCAGTTATCGGGACCTCTGGGAAAACTCCGGCAGATTAGCGGGATATCTTCAGGAGAAACTGCCCTCGGATGGCAGCCCGCTGATTGTTTACGGTCATAAATCCTTCATGATGCCGGTCTGTTTTCTGGCCTGTGTCCGATCCGGGCATCCTTATTGTCCGGTGGATACCGGAATGACGAAGACCCGGATAAGAGATATTGCGGGAATCGTGGGGCAGCTTTTCATCCTGGCTCCGGAAACGGAGGATACCGGTATATTTGGAAGTGGATATGAAGTGCTTGGTCAAAAGGAATGCTTCCAGGCAGCGCAGGAAGGTCCAAAGATCTTGAATTGCCCGGAGCGAAATGGGGAAGAGAGTTTCTATATCATATTTACTTCCGGCAGCACCGGAAAGCCAAAAGGCGTGGTGATCACCTGCGATAATCTGGAGCATTATCTTCAATGGTCTTCCGGTTTGGCCGGCGGAATCGCAGAAGGATCCGTGTTTCTGGATCAGGCGCCCTTTTCCTTTGATCTTTCTGTGATGGATCTGTATACCGGGTTGTATACAGGCAGTACTGTCATAGCAGTGGATAAAACCCTGCAGCAGGATTCGCTGGCGATGATGGCTTTTCTGACAGCGAATCATGTGGAATACTGGGTTTCCACACCTTCTTTTGCGGAGGTCTGCCTGGCAGAACCGCAGTTTGACGAGATTCGGCTGAAAACGATAAAGGCGTTTCTTTTCTGTGGGGAAACCCTGCCCGTCAAGACGGCAGCGATGCTGAAGAATCGTTTTCCGGCGGCAAAAGTGATCAACACGTATGGCCCGACGGAATCCACAGTATGCGTGACCGCGGTGGAAATCACGAATGAAATGATTCGAAGGGGGGGCGCGTTACCGGTTGGAATGCCCAAACCGGGAACGAAGATCCTCATCCAGCCAGATAATCAAGAGGTGCTGATTCTGGGAGATACGGTAAGCCCGGGATACTTTCGGGACCTGGAAAAAACAGAAGCGGCCTTTTTTACTGGATATGAGGGTGTGTGTGGATATAGGACCGGAGATACCGGCCACTTTGACGAAGAGGGACTGCTGTACTGCGACGGAAGACTGGACAGGCAGATTAAATTGCACGGATACCGGATCGAACTGGATGATGTGGAAACGAATCTGCTGAAGATTGACGGTGTGTCCCAGGCAGCAGTAGTTCCCTTTGTCCGGAAAGGTAAGGTTGGAGGCATGAATGCTTTCGTGGTGGTGGATCAGTGCCAGATTCCCCAAGGGTTTCATGGACGAAAACGTATTCGGGAAGAACTGGGGAAACTGCTCCCTTCCTACATGATACCGAAGAGAGTAATCATTTTGGACGAACTGCCGCTGACGGCAAACGATAAGATTGACCGGAAACGATTAGAGAGGACACGTTGATGCAGCTGTTCAGCGATACTTCTTTTTTTCTTTGTTTGGCGACGATTCTGGTGCCGGCTTTCCTGCTGGGGATTCGGGAAAAATCACTGGTGCACTACGGAATGGCAGCCAGCCTGTTTTTTATCGCCGTTTCCATGGGCAGGGACCTGCTGTCCCTGGGATATATGATCGCCTTCTGTCTGTATCAGCTGGTGCTGACGAAGGCATATCTGTGGATCCGAACGAAAAAGGGAAGACGATACGGCTGGTATTATTTATTCCTGATCGGGACAATAGCGCCGCTGACGTTGTATAAGGTTTTTGCGGAGGTCGGCAATCCTCATCATATTCTGGCCTTTGCTGGAATCTCTTATATGACTTTTAAAACGGCACAGATCGTGATCGAGACCTATGACGGATTGATCCGGGAACTGCGGACATCGGAATTCCTGTATCTGCTGCTGTTCTTTCCGACGCTGATTTCCGGCCCCATCGACCGCAGCCGTCGGTTTGAAGAAGACCTTCATCGCATCATTCCAAAGAAGGAATACCTGGAATTGGCCGGGGAAGGTGTCTTCAAAATATTTCAGGGTCTGGTATATAAAAAAGTCCTGGCAACCTGCTGCTATACGCTGATGAACTATTTCGGGACCGGCCAGAGCCCCCGTGCTCTGCTGATCTATATGTACATGTATGGACTGTACCTGTTCTTTGATTTTGCCGGTTACAGCCGAATGGCAGTGGGAGTGGCTTATTTCCTCGGAATTCGGACGCCGGAGAACTTCAACGCGCCATTCCTCAGCAAAGACATCAAAGAATTCTGGAACCGCTGGCATATCAGCCTTTCTCATTGGTTCCGGGATTATGTGTTTTCCAGGATTACGATGCGCCTGGTAAAAAGCCGACGGTTTCACAGCAAGCTGGTGATCGCCGGAATCGCATTTATCATCAACATGGGACTGATGGGGTGTTGGCACGGGCTTTCGTGGCAGTACATTCTGTATGGGGTCTATCATGGTGTTCTGCTGACCGGGTGCGAAGTGTTCCAGAAGCAATCGAAGGTATATAAACGATATAAAAATGACCGCTGGTTCCAATTCGTCGAGTGGTTCCTGACGTTCCATCTGGTATTGTTCGGATTCCTGATCTTTTCGGGACGGCTCGGCGGGGCGGTTGCATCATTACTGTAAATCAGGAGGCGAAAAGAGAAATGGAAGAACGGATACTGACCATACTGGAGGACATCTGCAGGGATCCTGTGGTCCGAGAGGACCCGGACATCGATCTGATGGAAGAAGGGCTGATGGACTCGTTGGATTATGTGAATTTTCTGATCGATATTGAAGATGAGTTCGGGATAATCATCGCTCCCACGGAGGTGACCCGTGAAGAAGTGGCCACCCCGGCTAAGATTATTCAGGTTGTCCTGTCCAGACTGGACGAGATGGAAGAATGAGAACGCTTCGCTCGTTTATTGCAGCGGTACTTATTTTTGTTTTTCTTGCGGGTGGACTTGGATTTCTATGCGGAAAAGTCAGCCTGGAGTGTGAGGACAGGGATTTCAGCCTGTGGTACAGTCCTTATAAAACCCGGTCCTTTCACCTTCTGGCGAATAATATCCGGCCGGAAACGATGCTGCTGATGGGATCCTCGGAATTCCGTTACGGACAGAATACGGTCTATCATCCAAAAAACCTGTTCCGGGGCCGGGAAATCGACCTTCTTTCTGTCGGCGGCGCATATAATCAATCTTTGTTTCACATGATTGCATTGGGAGCGCTGGAGCCTGAATTGAAAAACAGAAAAGCCGTGCTGCTGATTTCTCCCAGCTGGTTCAAAAAATCCGGCGTTAAAGGGGAGGATTACGGACTGCGGTTTTCGGAAATGGAATACATCGCTTTTCAGGAAAACAACCGGATCCCCAAAGAGATCCGGGAGTATGCCGCCCGCCGCAGCGAAACGCTTCTGGGAAGCAATAAAAAACTGAAAGGCAGGGTCCGGAGAATAGACCGGGCTTTACTGGAAAACAAAAGCAGTGGACTGGAGGATTTGTGGTATCAGGTGGAAAAAACCCGCGCCTCAAAACAGGACCGCAGTACAGCGATGGTATCTCTTTTGTCCTTTAAGGTGAAAAAAAGAGAACGGAGTCCACTCACGAATCCGATGGAAGAGATTTGCTGGGAAAGTCTGCTCCGGAAGGCGGAAAATGAAAGCCGGAAGTTGTCAAACAACCCTTTTGATATGAGCGACGCTGCATGGAAGAAGGAGATTCGGTCCGCCAGCCGAAGCATGAAAGGAATTCGAAAGGCGGAACAGTACGATGACTCGCCGGAATTCCGGGACCTTGAGTATTTTTTGAAGTTGTGCCAGTCCCTGGACATCCGATGCAAATTGATCGTTCTGCCGGTGAATGGGAAGTGGTTCGACTATACGGGAATGACCGGGGATAAGCGGGAAGTAGTAGGCGAAACCGTGCGGCAGCTTTCGGAGCAATACGGTGCAGAGTGTGCGGTTCTGTCTCAATACGATTATGAAAAATACATCACATCGGATGCGGTGCATCCATGGAACAAAGGATGGGTAAAAATCAATGAAGAAATATATCGGTATTATATGGAGTAAAAAAGACCGGATATCATTGAAAACGACAGCGCTGCTGCTTTTGTTCATGCTGACGCTGTATCTGTTTTCACTATTCGGTGACATGCTTGGCACGCCGTCATTCACTTATGCGGAGTTTTAGAAAACAATGACAGCAGATATCGTTCCATGTTTTATGGCAGAAGAATGCCGGAGTGATTGGAGAAACATGAAAATTATCAAGTATGAATTGTTGTTGGCGGCAGTCAAACACGGCAGTGTTTCGGAAGCGGCGGCAGAGTTCTATTATTCTCAGCCCGGCGTTACGAATATGCTGAACAGCCTGGAAAAAGAGCTGGGGGTCCGATTGCTGGACCGGAAACGGGGACGGGTGCAGCTGACTGCGGAAGGAGAACAGGTGTATCCGGATATTCAGAAGCTGGTGGAATACCACAGGAGTATCCTGAAGAGCATTCATGAAATGAAGGATCCCGCAAAGACCCGGGTATTGGTCGGTGCTTCGTATTCCATTCTTTCTTTGTATTTTCGTCAGACGATCCATTTTTTACGGGAAAATCATCCGGAGCTGGACATCTGGCTCCGGATTGACTGTTGCTCGGATCTGTTGGAGTGGATGAAAAACGGGGAGGTCCAGGTCGCATTAATGCCTCTTATGGGAATGAGAGGGTATGTGGAAGTCCCCCTGCAAAAGGATAAAATCGTGGCTGTGTGCGGAAAGGATGTGGCCTGCAGCCTTTCAGAAGACCGTCCGGTTACGAAAAAGGAGCTGGAGGAGGTCTTGGCGGCTGAAAGCAGACGAAGGGAACCGAGCCCTGACGGGAACTTGTTTTCCCGGAGCGAATGGCCTGACCTGAGCATAATGGATGACCGGGACGGCAGAAGAACTTCCTGGCGGAACCTGGAGCCGACCCTTGTCCTTCGTCAGTTTGCGAAGTCCGGAGAGATTTGTGAAAGCGTGCGGACCTTTGAATTGGAGGGATCGCCGGAAGTTGTGATCGGAGCGGTATACCGGGAGGTGGATAAGGAATCTGCGGCAATCAGGGCATTCGTGGATTCACTCCAATAAAGAAAAACAAGAACGGCATCCAGACAATCGCTGGATGCCGTTCTGTTGTCGAGTCTTCGACGGGGAAAATATCAAAAGCCGATGTCAGGTCGGTCTTTGGCAGATTCAAGGCGTTTTCAGAACAGTGAAAACGCTGTATTTAATTTAGAAGTAGGATTTGATACCAAAGATTACAACTACAGCGGTGATCGCCGGCAGGAAGATCAGATACCAAATCTTCAGACCACTCGGGATTTTGAAGTACTTCGCACCAACAGAGGAGTGTTCGATGAACTTATCCCAGAACTTGGTCGCAACAAAGATGGACATGATGATTACACCAATCGGCAGCGTGATCAGCATCGCTACGAAGTCCATGAATGTAAAGCAGTCCATGCCAAGCGGCTTAACGTTCGCCAGTGTTGTGAAAGCGTGGATGGTGATTGCGCCCAGAACGATACAGATGATGGCAACGATCCAGACCGCTTTGCTTCTGGTCCAGCCGAAACCATCTGCCATTGTGGAAGCCGCACCTTCAAACAGACCCAGTACGGAAGACCAACCAGCAGCAAACAGGAGCAGGAAGAACAGTGTTCCCCACAGCCTGCCGCCTGCCATTTCTGTGAATACATAAGGCAGGGTCTTGAATACCAGACCGGCACCACCCGCTACGTCCATGTTGTAGGTGAACAGTGCCGGGAAGATCGCGACACCTGCTAAGATAGCTACAACGATGTTGGACAGG
>JAFWFI010000113.1 GCA_017515705.1 Bacillota bacterium | reverse complement strand
CTGCTGGCGTATAAAATCGCCAAGTATTTCGGAATGACGATCGAAGAAGTGTTTATTTTTGAGGAGGAGTGAACATGAACAATAACAGAAGACTGGTGTTGAGCATTTTCTGGGTGGTTTTGGGACTGGTGCTGGTGGTGCTGTCCATTGCGGAAGTGCTGGATTCCTCCGTGTATGCCGGGATGGGCGGCGCCCTGACTGCAGTCGGAGCGCTTCAGGTGATCCGGAATCTCCGGTACAGGGGAAATGAAGAATACAGGGAAAAAGTGGACACGGAGGTCAATGACGAACGGAACCGGTTCCTGCGGATGAAGAGCTGGTCCTGGGCCGGATACATCGTTGTGCTGGTGGAAGCCATCGGCGTAATCGTCGCCATGATCATGGGAAAAGAGACCGTACAGATGATTCTTGCCTATTCCGTCTGTCTGATCCTGTGCGCATACTGGATTTCCTACCTGGTCCTGAGCAGGAAGTATTGATATCCGGCGCTGCAGGTGATATGCTGATGTCAAATCAATAAAAAGGAGATGATCGGCATGAAACTATCGGTCATTTACGATTCCCGAACCGGGAATACCGAACAGGCGGCGGAATGGATCGCGGAAGGGATGAATCAAGTTCACGGGGCAGAAGCCAGGACGTTTGCCATCCAATCCGTGGATGAGGATTTTGTCCGGGAATCCCGGGGCATTGTAATAGGTTCCCCCTCCTACTGCGCATTGATGACGCCGGAACTGCATGCATGGATGCTCGGTTCCGCCATGAAACTCAATATGGCGGGGAAGCTGGGTGGGGGATTTGCCACCGAGCAGTATACCCACGGGGGCGGCGACCTGGTTGTCCAGTCCATTCTGGTCAATGAACTGGTGATCGGGATGCTGTGTTACTCCGGCGGCGGAGAATACGGCGAACCATACATTCACGTGGGGCCGGTGGCTGTGAACAGCAACAAGGAAGCCCACAACGGCATGGAGCATTACAAAGACCTGTTCATGCTGTACGGCAGACGCTTTGCCGGGAAAGCAGCAGAACTGTTCGGATAAAAACGACATCCGGAAGGAAGGGCAAATGAAAAGAACATTCAACAGAAAGCACCTGATTTGGATCATACCGTTTGCCGCAGCAGCAGTGCTGACGGTCGTATTCCTGATCTATGCGGGCAGTTACTACCATGCGGAGGACAGTGCTACAGAAGCGCTCGCATCCGGCGGAGGGGTCGAAGTATCGCAGACGGATTACGGCTGGTACTTTGACGGGCCTTCGAAGGACAGTGCTTTGGTATTCTATCCCGGCGCCAAAGTGGAGGAGACCGCCTATGCGCCTCTTCTGCACCGGCTGGCAGCGGAGGGGATGGACGCCTGTCTGGTGAAGATGCCCCTGCGCTTTGCCTTCCTTGGCAAAAACAAGGCGGGAAAAGTTATGGAGCAGTACGACTACGACCGTTGGTTTGTGGGAGGCCATTCCCTGGGAGGCGCCATGTCGGCTTATTTTGCCGCCGATCACGGAGATGAAGTGGAAGGCGTTATCCTGCTGGGGGCTTACAATGAGAAGGCGCTGGATGACAGCACGGCCGAAATCGTGATTTACGGCACTCAGGATGGGATCGCGACGATGGAAGAGATCGAAAAGGGCCGGAAGGCCGCACCTCCCCGTTATGCAGAATACGCCATTGAAGGCGGTAACCATGCCGGTTTCGGGAATTACGGGAAACAGAAAGGCGACGGGACGGCCGTGATCTCCGGTCAGGAGCAGCAGGCCGAGACCATTCGGCTGATTCTGGAGGCAGCCGCATCCGGGAAAACGATATAAAGAAACCGATTGGATTTAACAGAAGAGGAAACTCTTCTGTTTTTTTATAAATATGGTTGACAAATGTATCGAGGTTCGATATAATAAGTATATCGAAGCTCGATATATCGAGGCGTTATAGTCAGGAGGATTTATGGAGGACAGAATCAAACGCATATATGTTCCGATGACAGAGTCCGGCTTCTATATCCTGTATTGCCTGCAATCGCCGCAGCACGGATACGGGATCAGCCAGCAGGTCAAGAGAATGAGCGGGGGCTCTGTCGTGATCAGCGCGGGAACCATGTACGGGACGCTCTCCAAGATGGAGAAGGACGGGCTGATCCGCTTTTACAGCGAGGAAGAAAAAAGGAAGCTGTATCAGATTACCGACCTCGGCCGGGAGATCCTGGACACCGAGATCCGGAGAATCGAAAGATTGTACAAAAACAGTAAAGGAGAGGATGTTGATGCGTAAAACGATGACCCGCGTTTTCACCATTGCCGATTACGAAGATGAAGAAATCTGGCTCAGGGAGCAGCATCAGAACGGTTGGAAGCTGGTGAATATGACAATACCGTGTTTTTACACCTTTGAATCCTGCGAACCGGAGGACGTGATCTACCGGCTGGACTTCAGGAATATGGAGCGGTCCGAAGAATACATGCAGATGCTGAAAGATTTCGGCTGGGAGTATTTTGACCAGTGCATGGGTTGGCTGTATTTCAGAAAACCCGCTGCGGCAGTCGAATCGGAGGATGAGGGAGAACTGTTCTCGGATAACGAGTCCCGAGTGAATCTGGTCAGCCACGTGATGAAGACCCGGCTGCTGCCAATAGCAATCATTTTCCTCTGCTGTGTGATCCCCAATTTCGTGAAGTTCGTCTCCGGAGCCTACGTCGGCTACGCCGGATTTTTCCTGGGGATCCTGTTTGCGGTATTGTTCGTGATCTATGTCGTTCTGCTCGTTCACTGCGGAACGAAACTGAGAAGGATCCGGAACAAATACCGAATGGGAACAGGCGCCTGAGGGCTTAATAAAAAGAGAAAAAGGAAGTGAGAGTATGATGAAGAACCCATGGGAAGAAATCAGCCTGGAAGTTTATGAAAAGCATATGAGCCTGGATTCCGTCAAACAGCTTCAAGCCATGAACAAAATGATGAAGGGACAGCTGAACGATTATCCGGTCCGGACAGCGATGATCCTCGGAATCGCCGGGGGAAACGGGCTGGAGCATGTGCAAACGGAAAAATACGACACTGTTTACGGAGTCGACATCAACGAAGAATACCTGAATGCAGTGAAGGAACGTTACGGAGATCTAAAGGGTGTCCTGGAATGCATTCATTTGGACCTGATCAACGAAACGGAGAAACTGCCGCCGGCGGAACTGGTGATCGCCAATCTCCTGGTGGAATACATCGGTTATCCGGTCTTTCGGCAGATGCTCCGGCAGGTGGACCCGGAATATGTGTCCTGCGGAATCCAGATCAACAGGGACGAGACGGAATGGGTCTCGGATTCCCCCTATCTGCATGCCTTTGACCGGCTGGACGAAGTCCACCATCAGATGGATGCGGAGGAACTGACGTCGGTGATGAAAGAGGCCGGTTATGACAAGGTCCTGCAGTCCGCAGAGGATCTTCCAAACGGGAAAAGCATTATCCGGCTGGATT
>JAFWFI010000112.1 GCA_017515705.1 Bacillota bacterium | reverse complement strand
GCGACCTGGAGACGGACGGCCTGATGGAGGAAATGGCCTGGACGCTCGGCTATCAGGGAATCGACGTCTGGTATCCTGCCGGCTCACTGGCATCTTATGCGGCGGGACCGCTGCATGCCCAGATCCTGTTCAGCGAAGAAGAAAAGCTTTTCAATGAAAAGTATATGGAAGTCCCGGAGGCTTATTCCATTCCCATGTCGGATTTCGCAACGCTGTATTATGACCTGGAAGGGAAGGGCGAGGTTTCGGAAATCAGCGTCTCCGGCCAGAATTTCCAGGAGGATCTGTATGAAAAGATCGTGGTGACCTGCGGGAAGGATTCCGCGGGCAGCGAAGCCTGGACCTGGGATACCCGGCCCATGCTGATCCACACGGCGGACGGCAGAAACTATATCTACGCGGAAACGACTTCCTACAATGATTACCGCACGCTGTTTGTGTATGAGATCGCCAAAGATTCTGTAAAAGATGTGGGGGAACTGGAAGGTACCGGCTTGTCTTTCGGCCAGGACTACATGAGCCGTCTGATGATCACGGATCCAGGGAAGTTCATCCTGGAAACGAGGATCAATGCGCTGAGCACTTACGGAGGAACACAGGTTTGTTCTGTAGGCAAGGACGGAATGCCCGTTTCCAAAAACGATTACTATGACATTTCATTCCCGGCGGAACTGACCATGAAAACGGATATGGAATTCATTACGCTGGATGATAAACTGAAGGAGACCGGACGGACGGTGGTTCCGAAGGGGTCCAAGCTGACTTTCCTTCGGACAGACGGGAAGTCCTGGGTGGATTTTCAGGTTAAGAACGACACTGCGGAGTATCCGGTCCGCGTGTATTACGACGATTCCGAATGGCCGGTGACCGTGGATGGCACGGATGCGGAAGAAATCTTTGACGGGATGATGTATGCGGGCTGAACCGGGGAGGAAAAGCATGAGCGAAGTGGTTCGTAAGAAATACAGGATATGGGATTTCGACGAAGAAGAGAAGTGGGTCAATTCAATGGCCAAAGAGGGGAGAGGACTGACGGATGCCGGTTCCGGACAATATGTGTTTGAAGATGAGGAACCGGGCGCGTATCGGTATAAGCTCTTTTTCCTGAAGAAAAACGCTTCCTCCGACCGCGGGCTGTATGAAATCGCCCTGGAGGAGGAGAACGGCTGGACCCTGGTGGCCGCAAACGGGCGGAGAGCCTGGATGAAACGGCCGGAAGGCATTGGTTACGTGGATATGTATTCCGATGCGGGAAATAAGAGGCGGCTGCTGAAACGGATGCGGTCCGGGCTGATCCTGGTCACGGCCGTGCTTTTCTGCATCGCTTTCTACGAACTCTTTACCGGTATGGTGGGAGAACACCCGGCAGGCCAGTACCTGGGCCTGGCGCTCATTCTTGCGGGATTGTTTTTCCTGACGATCATCATCCGGATCTCCGGAACGCTGAGATGGCTGAAAAACCAAATAAACAAACAAAAAGGACGGTTTTAACCGTCCTTTTATTATTTCCGTTATTCCGCCGGGGCGTTCTGCACTGCTGCCTGCAGTACCGTATTGGCGATTTTCGCTGCAGTGCTGACGCCGCTGCCGCCGCCTTCCGCATAGACCACGAAGGCGTAGGGCGCGTTTTCATTGCGGATGAATCCGGCAAACCAGGAGTTGGAGGCTTCCGCCGAGTCCACCTGGGCGGTACCGGTCTTGCCGTAAATATCCAGCCCCGGGAAGCGGCTCTCGCCGTAATTATTCACAACATTGGATTTCATGTACCGGGCGATGATGGCAGCGGATTCTTCCGTAATCAGCGGTTCTGTTTTTTTGTGCAGGTAAATACTGGTTTTCAGGCCTCCCGGAAGGGTGACCTTCGAAATGATCTGGGGTACCGCAGTCTTGCCGCCGTTGGCGATCGCTCCCATGTACACCATCATGGCGCAGGGATTCACCAGGTCCTTGCCCTGGCCCACACCTGCCCAGGCGATGTCTCCCTGATCCTTGGAATCAAAGTTGAAGGAGGAGGGCTTGGTATCGATGCCGTTGACGGAGTAGGAGCCGGTCAGTCCGGCAGCTTCCGCATACTTCAACAGTTTTTTTCCGCCGACCATTTCTGCGATCTGTCCGAATGCGCAGTTGCAGGACACGTTCAGCGCCTGTTCCAGCGTCAGATCCCCATGGATGCCGGTGCAGGTGATGACCTGGTCACCGATCTGCACGCTTCCGTCGCAGTGGAAGGTTCGGCTTTGGATATCCGGGATCTCTTCCAGGGCCGCATAGAGGGTCACCAGTTTGAAAGTGGAGCCCGGTATGAATTTCGACGACAGGAAGCGGTTGACGTAAACCCCTTCATAATTCGGGTCGCCCTCGCTGATGGAAGGGGGATTGGCCGGGTCGTAGGTCGGCGTGCTGACCATGCAGATGATTTCACCCGTTTCGTAATTATAGACACCGACGGCGCCTTTGTGGCTGCCCAGTGCTTTATAAGCCGTGTCGCAGACATCCGCATCCACCGTCAGGTACAGGTCGTTGCCGGATGAACCCAGGTGTTTGGCACCCATTATGAAATTGTATCCCGCCAGCTTCCCGGCGAATTTCGTGATGGCTCCGGTGGATATCGTCCCCTGGGGAACCCCCACCGTATGGAGCAGGGCCTTCCGGGTGGTGGAATCCTCTGCAAAGGTCCAGTTCCCCCCGTTGGAGGCGGCCAGTACTTTTCCGTCCCGGTCCAGCAGGGTGCCGGACTTCAGGACCCCGTTGGAGTAGATGTGGGTATTGGCAGAAAGGCTGACCCAGCTGCTGCCGTCCAGGAACAGCTTCCCCACAAAGAAACCGGTTCCGGCCAGCAGGATCGCCGCCAGGAAAAAGGTAATGATCGTTCTTCTCGTTATATTCTTCATCGTTTCCCTCCTTTGTCATCAAAGAGGAAGTCGAGATCTCTCAGGAAATCGTCCATATCATTAAAGCCGGTGCCCGGTTCGGGTTCCGCCGCATCCTTTCCGAGGGGCGGATAATCCGCATCGCTGCCTTCGAGGACTTCTTCAAAGAAGTCGTCCACGGGCTGAGGCTCGCGGTCTGCCCGGTAGGGCTTTCTCTTCTTGTTTTTGAACCGAACCTTCTTCACTGCGAAGCTTGCGCCCTGTCGGGTATCCGCCGCCTTCACAAAGGCCAGAAGCCCCCAGGAAGCCAGCATGCTGGAACCGCCGCAGGAAACGAAGGGGAAAGTGACCCCGGTGAGGGGGAACATATCCAGGGAGCCGAAGACGTTCAGCATCGTCTGGAAGACCAGCATGGAAACAGCGGCGCAGGAAGCGATGACATAGTAGGAGGAACGGCTGGAACGCACCACCCGGAAGGTGAAGATCGACAGGGATGCGATGCCGAGAATGGCCAGCAGGCCGATGATCAGGCCCCATTCCTCACAGATCATGCCGAATACCAGGTCGGTATTGGCGGCAGCGATCTTGTGCAGCCAGCCTTCCCCGGAACCAACGCCGATCATCCCGCCGCTGGCGGCTGCCGACATGGTCCGCACCTGCTGGTAACCGGCGCCGGAAACATCATCCCAGGCATGTCCCCAGATGGAGAACCGCGCGGCGATGTACGGCTTGAACTTCAGTACCAGGACCAGCGCCGCGATGGCAGAACAGCAGATCAGGGACAAGGTAGCAAAATCACCGGAGCGCAGGTAGGCAATCACCAGGAAAGTCACGAAGAAAATCGCGGCGGTCCCGAAATCGCTCATCAGCGCCAATGCACCGAAGCAGAAGAAGGACAGACCGATAAAACCCCACAGATTCCGTTTCTTGAACAGCCTTTCCAGAGAAGCGGCACCGGCAAAGATGAAGCAAACCTTGGCCAGTTCCGAAGGCTGGATGGATATCCCCATGACATAGATCCAGTTGTGGGCACCGTTAGTGAGGGTGCCGAAAATCAGGCTGGCGCAGAGGAGAACGCAGGTCAGGACGGCCACAGCGTGCCGCAGCTTCACCACGCGCTTCAGGCTCCTGAGATACCAGGAAAGCGCCAGGAAGAATGCCATGCCGATGAGGATCGCCACCAGTTGTTTGTGTATGGATTCGGGCCGGCTGCTGGCGGTGACCGCCAGGCACAGGGAGCACAGGAAGAATGCCAGGATCTCCGGCTCCAGGCCCGTTTTGGACCAAAAGAAATTGAACAGGATATAACCCCACATCACACCGGAGAAAATCAGGAAGCTGGTGGCAATGGCGCCGCTGTGTTCCGGCCGGTTGATGATGAGGGAGGAAACCGTCAGCATCTGGAATACCGTCAGCAGACAGGTGGTTACGAGGGGAGTAATGGTGGACTGGGACAGGAACAGCCGGCGCTGCGCCTGGATCGAAGCTTCCTTCGGAGAAATGGTGTCGAATTCCATATCGACGCCGCCGATGGTAAGGTTGTCACCGGATTCGATCGGTGCGGATCCGTCGATCGTCACCCCGTTGACACTGACATCCGCACGCTCCGTCAGGTTGTGGATCCGCCATTTTTTCGTTCCATCAAAAATCAGGGCGCAGTGCACTTTGGAAATCGTCATGAAGGGCACGACGATATCGCAGTTCCGGCCCTTGCCGATGAGGGTCTCCCAGTGGGTGACGGGAAAACGCCCCAGGTCCGGGGAGTAGAGATAACCCCAGCGTTCCTTCGGGTTTTTCACCCGTATCATGCTTCGGAGAATGGAGGTCAGGATCATCAGCGCCAGAACCGGCATGATCCACCGGACCAGCAGGCAGTACAGCTCCGCAATGGTCACGTGATTGGCAAAGAGCCAGCTGAGGGCATAGGGAATCGACCGGAGCAGGTTGCCGAAGAACTGCCCCAGACCTTCCGCCGCCCAGCTGAGCCTGGGCAGTATCCAGTTGAAAAAGTCGAATAATTTATCCATAAATCCTTCCTTTCCGATTCATTATAAGTATATTCTTTTTCCTCCGAAAAACAAGGGGAAACCACGAAATGTAAGTTTTCTGTAAGGATTCTTTCAGAGTTTTCACAAAATTTCGGGTGCTCATTTTGCCGACCCGATCAAGGCTCAGATATAGGGTGATTTGATGTTATTCATAAAAAGTATCATTAAAAACTGATTGTAATTATCAATATGTTATTCTATAATAGGGTCAAAGAATAAAAATGGCATAAAGAACCGCATTGATTCTGTAAATGCGGTTTTTAGACTGGAAGTGAGAATATTGGATTATAAATTTCTGCTGGATATCGCTCTGATTCTTATTTCCACCAAATTCCTGGGGCTCCTGACAGAGCGTTTTTACATGCCTCAGGTGGTGGGCGCATTGCTGGCCGGCCTGATTTTGGGACCGTCCATGCTCAATTTCATACAGGAAACGGATTTCATTAAAGCGACCGCAGAAGTCGGCGTTTGTCTTCTGATGTTCGGGGCCGGACTGGAAACGGACATCCAGGAAATCAAAAAATGCGGCAAGGCGGCGACGATCATCGCCCTGATCGGCGTATTGGTACCGCTGCTGGGCGGACTTGGCGTCATGTATATCTTTAACCGCAGTACGATGATTCCGACAGACGCAACATCGACCGTTTTTCTGGAGAACATTTTCGTGGGCGTGATCCTGACGGCGACCTCCGTCAGCATCACCGTGGAGACCCTTCGGGAACTGGGGAAACTCAACTCCCGCTCCGGCAGCGCGATCTTGGCAGCAGCAGTCATCGACGATATACTGGGGATCATCTGCCTGACCGTCATCTGCAGCTTTGCCGGTGAAAGCGTCAACCTGGTCACCGTCATATTGAAGATCATCGGGTTCTTTGTATTTGCCATTATAGTCTGCTTCATCATGTACAAAGTGTACGTGAAGTGGTTTGATAAGTACAAAAGACGCCTCCGTCGCCATACCGTCACAGCTTTTGTATTCTGTCTGGTGATGTCTTTCTGCGCGGAACACTTCTTCGGAGTGGCGGACATTACCGGAGCCTATATCGCCGGTGTGGCCATTGCAGCGACGGGAAGGGGCGAAGTCCTGCACAAGAAGTTCGACATCGCCTCCTACCTGTATTTCTCGCCGATCTTCTTCGCCAGCATCGGCCTGAAGGTCACCCAGTTGGTGCTCCAGCCGATGGTGATACTGTTCATGCTTGTGCTGACCGTTGTGGCAGTTCTTTCAAAGATCGTGGGCTGCGGCCTGGGAGCAAAAATCTGCGGATACAGCGGGGAGGAATCCCTGCAGATCGGCACCGGAATGATTTCCCGGGGCGAGGTGGCCCTGATCGTCATGAGCAAAGGCGTTGCACTGGGACTTCTTGGAACGGCTTTCATCGCCCCGATCGTCCTGACTGTGGTCATCACCACCATTGTCACGCCAATCCTTTTGAAAGTTGTCTACCGAAGCAAATCACATGCAGAAGCGAAGCCGTCCAGCTGACGGCTTCTTTTTATAAAATGAAATGATTGATTTATCAGCCCGGAAAAACTATAATGAAATAAGAGCGTTTCACAGTGAATTCCGGGCAGGAGTGAATCATGAACTATACGGAATTTGATTACAAGATCCTGACGACCCAGCTTCGCCAGTACTCCGATGAAAAATACAAGGAGTTTCACAGCGGGCTGAAGGTCGGCAGCAATTACATCTACGGCGTGCGGATACCGATCCTGAGGCGGATGGCCAAACGGATCGCCATCGCCGACTGGCAGGGTTTTCTGGCCCTTGCAAAAGACGATTCCTACGAGGAGATCCTTCTGCAGGGAATGGTGCTGGGATATGCGAAAATGAGTCTGGAGGAGACCTTTGAACGGACAGCGGCATTCCTGCCCAAGGTCGACAACTGGGCCATCTGCGACACCTTCTGCTCGGGGCTCAAACGGGTACGGCAGGACCTGTACGAAACCTGGGCCTTCCTGATGCGCTACGAGAATTCCCCCCTTGAATTCGAACGGCGGTTCGTGGTAGTGATGCTGATGGACTATTTCCTGGAAGGCAAATACCTGGACCAGGCGCTGGACGTGATCGTCAATATCCGAAAGGAAGAGTATTACGTGTCCATGGCGGCAGCATGGGCGCTGGCCACGGCTTTCCTGAAAGACCGGGAGGGAGTCCTTCGGATCCTGGAAGAAGAGCAGCTGGATCAGGAAACCCATAACCGGACGATCCGGAAATGCCGGGAATCCTACCGGATCAGCGACGAAGACAAAGCCCTTTTAAATGGATTGAAGAGAGTGTAGAATGAACAATATTGAAAACAAGAGCCGGTTACCGATGTATTACGTTTACGGCATGATCACCATCGTGATCTGGTCTTCCACCTTTGCCTTTTCGAAGGTTTGCCTGGAAGCCTTCTCGGCGCCGGTTTTGAGCATGTACCGGTTCATCTTTGCCGGGCTGTTCATGCTGGTGTTCGCCATCGTGAAAAAAATCGGCATGCCGGCAAAAGAAGATATCCCAATTTTTATTCTGTCAGCGGTTATTGGCTTCAGCCTGTACCAGTTGGTATTCAACAAGGGGATTGACATGCTGACCTCCGCCACCGCCTGCATCATCATCGCCACAACGCCGGTGATCACGGCGGTCTTTGCCCGCATCCTGTTCAAGGAAAAGATCCGGGTCGGGGGCTGGATCGGCATGATGATCTGTTTCGCCGGTATTTTAGTCCTGATGCTGTGGAACGGCGTTTTCTCCATCAACGGCGGCATTTTCTGGATGCTGGGAGCAGCGGGAATGCTGGCAGGCTATACTTTACTGCAGCGGAAACTGACCAGACGCTATACCGCGCTGCAGGCGACCGCCTACAGCATCATCATCGGCGCGGTCATGCTGCTGTTTGTCATGCCTTTCGGCGGAATCGAGCAGGCAGCCCATGCTTCCCTGAAGGTTTGGCTGTGCACCGCCTACCTGGGCTTCATCGGCAGCTCCGTATCCTACCTGTGCTGGTCCAAGGCCCTGGCGCTGACGGATCAGACCGCCAAAGTGAGCAACCTGCAGTTCATTCAGCCCATCCTGGCCATGTTCTGGGGATTCCTGCTGGTAGCGGAAGTACCCACCATGGATATGTACCTGGGTCTGGTGATCGTTGTGATCGGGCTGACGGTATTCAATAAAACAAAATAGAAGGAGCAAGCCATGGCAGTAGTGAGAGACGAATACTTCTGGAAACTGGTAGAAGAAAAAAAAGAAGAAGAATATAAAAGGCTGTACAAGGAACGGTTTGACTATGTCTACTGGATCACCTACCAGATCAACGGCGGGGACAGCGACAAAGCGGAAGAAGAAGCGGAAGAGGAAGCCTTTGACTATGCGGAATCCATGATGAGAGTCATCGAAGACGAAGTCATTGAAGACGTGGAGGAATTCCTGGAAGATCTCCAGGAGAGCGAATAAAAAAGCGCAGGGAGGTCATAAAGGCCTCCCTTGATTACAGGAGCCCGGATGAAAAACAGAAGCAGAGTGGAAGAGCTGGCAGACCGGCTGACAGCAGGGAAGGCCCTTACACGGGAAGAATACGCATATCTGATCGATCACCGGACACCGGAGCTGACGCATCAGCTGGCAAAGGCGGCCGTCGCCGTCCGGGAACGGATCTACGGACGCAGTGTCTTTATCCGGGGTCTCATCGAAATCAGCAATTACTGCAAAAACGACTGTTTTTACTGCGGCATCCGCTGCAGCAATGACCACTGTGACCGGTACCGGCTGACACCGGAGGAGGTTCTCCGCTGCGCAAAGGAAGGGTATGAACTGGGATTCCGGACCTTTGTGCTGCAGGGAGGAGAAGACACCTTCCTTACGGATGATAAACTCTGTGCCCTGATCCGGGACCTGAAAAAACAGTTTGGAGACTGCGCCGTCACCCTTTCCCTGGGTGAGCGGAGCCGGAAGAGTTATCAAAGACTGTTTGACGCCGGAGCGGACCGGTATCTGCTTCGCCACGAAACGGCGGATCCGGCTCATTACCGGAAGCTGCATCCCGAAACCATGTCGCCGGAAAACCGGATGAGATGTTTAAGGGATCTGAAAGAGATCGGCTTCCAGACCGGCTGCGGGATCATGGTGGGTTCCCCGTACCAGACAAGTTCGGAACTGGCGGAGGACCTGGCGTTTATCCGGTCGTTTCGTCCCGACATGTGCGGGATCGGGCCCTTCATTCCTCACAGGGACACGCCCTTCGGGAATGAAACTCCTGGGACGGCCGAACTGACCTGTTTCCTGCTTTCCATGATCCGCCTGATCCATCCGGCGGTCCTGCTTCCGTCCACAACGGCCCTGGCCACCATAGACCCGGGCGGAAGAGAGAAGGGTCTGCTGTCCGGGGCAAACGTAGTGATGCCCAATCTTTCCCCAAAAGAGATCCGGGGGAAATATGAATTATACGATCACAAACTCCATGAAGGGGAGGAGTCCGCACAGGGTTTCAGGGCTCTCTCCGAAAAGATACGGTCCCTTGGACTGGAACCGGCGGTAGACCGCGGAGATATCAGAAAGGAAGAATGACAATGGCTGTATATGACCCGTCCTCCCTGCATGCAGAGGAATTCATCAACGATGAAGAGATCCGGGCGACGCTGGCGTATGCGGAAGAGAATAAAAACAACATTGAACTGATCGATCAGATTCTGGAAAAAGCCCGGCCCCTGAAGACAGGGAACGGGTACCGCTGCACCGGGCTTTCCCACCGGGAGGCGTCGGTGCTGCTGGCCTGTGAGATCCCGGAAAAGATCGATGAAATGTACCGGATCGCGGAAGAAATCAAGCAGGCGTTTTACGGCAACAGAATCGTGATTTTTGCGCCCCTGTACCTGTCCAATTACTGCGTCAACGGCTGCCTGTACTGTCCGTATCATTTAAAGAACAAAAACATTCCACGGAAAAAACTGACTCAGGAGGAGATCCGGCAGGAAGTCATCGCGCTGCAGGACATGGGCCACAAGCGCCTGGCCATCGAAGCCGGCGAGGATCCGGTCAACAACCCCATCGAATACATTCTGGAGAGCATCCGGACCATCTACAGCGTTCACCACAAGAACGGGGATATCCGCCGGGTCAACGTGAACATTGCGGCCACCACAGTGGAGAATTACCGAAAGCTGAAGGATGCGGGCATCGGAACCTATATCCTGTTTCAGGAGACCTATCATAAAAAGAGTTACGAAATGCTGCATCCCACCGGACCCAAGCACGATTACGATTACCATACCGAAGCCATGGACCGGGCAATGGAAGGCGGCATCGACGACGTGGGGCTCGGAGTGCTGTTCGGACTGGAAATGTATAAATACGAATTCGCCGGCCTGATCATGCATGCCGAACACCTGGAAGCGGTCCACGGTGTGGGTCCCCATACCATCAGCGTTCCCCGTGTCAAGAAAGCGGACGACATCGATCCGGATGAATTCGACGGCGGAATCGATGATGAGACCTTTGCGAAAATCACTGCCTGCATCCGGCTGGCGGTGCCCTATACCGGAATGATCATTTCCACACGGGAAAATCAGGCCGTTCGTGAACGGCTGCTTCGGCTGGGAATTTCCCAGATCAGCGGCGGCTCCCGTACCTCGGTGGGCGGTTATACCGAGGCCGTCCGTCCGACGGATACCGAACAATTCGACGTCAGCGACCAGCGGACGCTGGACGAAGTGGTCCGCTGGCTGATGGAAAACGACCATATCCCGTCCTTCTGCACGGCATGTTACCGGGAAGGGCGCACCGGGGACCGGTTCATGAGCCTGTGCAAAAACGGCCAGATCCTGAACTGCTGCCATCCGAACGCCCTGATGACCCTGAGCGAATTCCTGGAGGATTACGCTTCCCCCGAAACAAAGGAAACGGGTTATGCCATGGTGGCAAGGGAATTGCAGCGGATCCCGAAGGAAAAAGTCCGTTCGATCGCAGAGGAAAACATTGATGCGATCCGGAACTCGGACCGCCGGGATTTCCGGTTCTGATTCATTTGAAAGGGTGTGATGATTTGGGCATGAATGACACACCGTCTTCCGAACGGGTCCATATCGCCTTTTTCGGCAGGAGAAACACCGGGAAATCCAGCCTGGTGAATGCCGTCACCGGACAGCCCCTTTCGCTGGTATCCGAGGTGAAAGGCACCACCACAGATCCCGTATGGAAGGCTATGGAACTGCTTCCCCTGGGTCCTGTGGTGATCATCGACACGCCGGGAATCGACGATGAAGGTTCGCTGGGGGAGATGCGGGTGAGCCGTGCGGAAAGGGTACTGGAGCAAACGGATATCGCCGTTCTGGTGACCGATGCGCCGGGACCGGAAGGCTCCCCGGAGCTTCCGGCGGAAGAGCGGGAACTGATCCGGCTCTTTCAGGCAAAACAGCTTCCCTTTGTGATCGCCTGGAACAAGGCGGACCTGCGAAATAAATGCGAAAATGCTCCGGACCCGGAAGACCCGATTATCAGCGTCAGCGCCAGGACCGGGGAGAATATATCAGAACTGAAAGAGAAGCTGGCAGCGTTTGCCGATATGGGTGATGGTTTACACCGGGCGCTGGTGTCAGACCTCATCGAACCCGGAGACATGGTATTGCTGGTAATCCCCATCGACGAGTCTGCGCCAAAAGCGCGGCTGATCCTGCCCCAGCAGCAGGTGATCCGGGACATCCTGGACGCAGGCGGGAGTTTTGTCGGCTGCCGGCCGGAGGAACTGGAAGGAACCCTGTCGAAGCTGAAAAAGAACCCTGCGCTGGTGATCACCGATTCCCAGGCATTTAAGGAAGTATCGAAAATCCTTCCCGAGGAGATTCCGCTGACCTCTTTTTCCCTCCTCTTTGCAAGGTATAAGGGGGATCTGGAAAAACTGGTTCGGGGCACGGAAGTGCTCAAAACGCTGGAAGACGGGGACCGGGTGCTGGTCTCGGAAGGCTGTACCCACCACCGTCAGTGCAAGGACATCGGCACGGTAAAACTTCCCGGCTGGATCCGGGAACTGTGCAGTCATGATCCGCAGTTTGACTTCACTTCGGGAACCGGTTTCCCGGAGGACCTGTCCGCATACCGCCTGATCGTTCACTGCGGCGGCTGTATGCTGCAGGAAAAAGAGATGCGGCGCCGGATGGAACTTGCCGATCGGGCAGGCGTCCCGATGGTAAACTACGGCGCGGCCATCGCCTGTGCAAACGAGGTGCTGGAGAGAAGCCTGAAGCCCCTGGCGAAGGGCGCTGAATAAGATCGATATATCATAGGATTTAATAATAAAGAAAGAAAGGTTAATGAGATGGCAAAGTTACAGGAACAGGCGGTAAACCGCATCCTGAAGATCTGTGACCGGTATCAGGATGAGAAAACGCCTCTGATGATGATCCTCAGCGACATCCAGAACGAATACGGATACATTCCGCTGGAAGTCCAGGAGATCGTATCCCAGCAGACCGGCATCTCAGTGGCGGAAATCTATGGCGTGGTGACATTCTACTCGTTCTTCTCCATGACACCCAAGGGAAAGCACGTCATCGGCGTCTGCATGGGCACGGCTTGTTACGTCAAGGGCTCCCAGCAGGTGATCGACCGTTTCCAGGAGGAGCTGGAGATCAAACCCGGTCAGACGACGGCGGACGGATTGTTTACCCTGGATGCCCTCCGGTGCATTGGCACCTGCGGCATCGCGCCGGCGGTCAATATCGACGGAACGGTATATCCAAAGGTGTCCGCCAGTGATGTGCCGAACATCGTGAATGAATACAGAGGAAAGGAGGCCTGATCCCATGATTGATACAGTTGCACAGTTCAATGAGATCGTGGAAGAATGCACCCGGAACCTGGAGAATACACTGAACGGCTCGAATGAAAAACGACATATTATTCTCTGCGGCGGTACCGGCTGCCTTTCCAGCCGGTCGGAAGAAATCAAAAACAGATTCGAAGAAGTCCTGAGGGATCATGACGCTGCCGACAAAGCGACGGTGAACCTGGCGGGATGTTTCGGATTCTGTTCCCAGGGGCCTTTCGTCAAGATCTACCCGGAGGACACTCTGTATTGTCTGGTCACCCTGGACGATGTGGATGAAATCGTGGAAACGGACATCCTGGGCGGCAGAGTAGTAGACCGGCTGGTCTATACGGAGCCCGGGACCGGTCAGCGGGTCGCCCGTCAGGATGACATCAATTTTTATAAGAAGCAGCGCCGGATCGCCCTCCACGGCTGCGGGATCATTGATCCCGAAGACATCCGTCAGGCGCTTGGAATGGACGCTTTTCAGGGTCTGAAACGGGCGCTGACCATGACACAGGAAGAGGTCATCGAAGAAGTGCTGGCTTCCGGGCT
>JAFWFI010000111.1 GCA_017515705.1 Bacillota bacterium | reverse complement strand
TAAGCTCTCAAACGCTGATGATACTTGGCGGGCGACTGCCTGGGAAAGTAGGAAGTTGCCGGTTTTCTAAAAAGCGAGTCCAAAAGGGCTCGCTTTTTTAGTTGCCTTCAGCAGCTCTCCCCACTTTTACTCTATCACTCAGTAAAAGTGGGGAAAACATGTATCTATGCAGGGCTCCAAATCGGAGTCTTTAGTTTTCTGCCTTCATTTCCTGTCCGCGGCGGATCATTTCCCTTGCATTTTCAAGAGCAGTGTCGGTCAAGCCGGTGTTGCCGGAGAGTCGGGCAATCTCATTCACCAGCGTTTCCTCGTCCATTTCCGCAACGGAAGTATAGGTTTCCGTTTCATCGCTGTGCTTGTCGATCAGGTAATGGGCGTCGCCCATCACGGCGATCTGGGGGAGATGGGTGATGCAGATGATCTGGTGTTTTGCCGCTATCTGGGCCAGTTTCTGCCCGACAACAGCTGCGGCGTTCCCGCTGATGCCGGTATCGATTTCATCGAAGATGTAAGTTGGGACGGAATGATAGTCGCCCAGGATCTTCTTGAACGCCAGCATGATCCGCGAAATCTCACCGCCGGATGCGATTTTGGAAACGGGCTTGTGGGCTTCACCCTTGTTTGTCGTAATGTAGAATTCCACCCGGTCAATGCCGTCCGGTGCAAACTCGATTTTTCCTTTCCCGGTTTCGCGAGGTGTCATGCGAACTTGAAAATCACTGTTTTTGAAACTGAGTTCGGACAATTCACGGTTGACTTCAGTCTCCAGCCGGCGGGCGTTTTCCTGCCGGACCGCGCTGAGCGCCTGTCCCAGTTCCAAAAGTTCCATGCCACAGGCTTTCGTTTTCCGGACCAGTTCCCGTTTGAGCTCATCATGGTTTTCCATATCGGAGAGCTCCGACTGGAGTTTTTCCGCATACGAGAGTATCTCATCCACTGTGGAACCATATTTCAGCTTCAGCGCTTTGATGGTTTCCTGACGCCGGATCAGTTCATCCATTTCATCCGGGGAAAAATCCACCTGGGAGCGGTAGCGTGACAATTCATCTGCGACCTCGTCGATCTGGTAATAACAGTCCTCCAGCCGCCGGTAAAGACCTGCAAAGTGTTCGGACAGTCCGGTGATTTCCCGAAGGGCATTTATGGCCGCCGTGACACTGGAAGAGGCGCTGCCGTCCGAGGCATAAAGGGCTTCGTAAGCACGGTCGGCGGCGGAGAATACCTGCTCGCTGTTCTGAAGGACCGTCAGCCGTTCCTCCAGGGCAAGGTCTTCGCCCGGCTGCAGGTTCGCTTTCCGGATTTCCTCCAGTTCAAAGGCCATAAAGTCCTTTTTGCGCAGCACTTCCGAGACCAACCGGTTCAGTTCGCTTAAACGATGCTGAAGGGATTGGAATTCCCGGTATTTTTCCTCGTATTTCTGCCGGGCAGCAGCCAGCTGTCCGTCGGTGTCGAAGCTGTCCAGGATGCGGATGTGCTGCTCCGGATCCAGAAGGGACTGGTTATCGTATTGCCCGTGAACGTCCGCCAGTTCCCGGCAGAACCGGTCCAGGGCGGACAGCGTCACGATTTCATCATCGATCCGGCAGGTGCTCCGGCCGTTATCCGAAATCTCCCGGGTCAGCAGGACGGGCTCGGAAGAGCCGGGGGGAGTGACCACCAGCTGGATCCGGGCTTTTTTTGAGCCGGTCCGGACCAGAGAAGAGTCCGCCCTGCCGCCCAGCGCCATGTGGATCGCTTCGATGATGATGGACTTGCCGGCTCCGGTTTCCCCGGTAATGATATTCAGACCTTCGGAGAAATCCACCCGAAGGTCCTTGATGATAGCAAAATTCTGAATAGAGAGTTGTTCGATCAAAGGATCACCTGCTTTTGATCTGTTCGTTGAAGAACCGGACCAGCTGCCCGGCCTTTTCCTTTGAAATGGCAGCCAGGAAAATCGTGTTGTCCCCGGCGATGGTCCCGACCACGCCATCCAGTTCCAGAGAATCGATGGCTTCGGCGCAGGCTGCTGCGCAGCCGCTCATGGTTTTCACCACAACCAGGTTTTCCGCGCTGGCAGCGGAGAGCACCATGTCCCGGATCAGGTTCATGTATCGCTCGGAGGACAGGGGATCCGTTGCCTGCCCGGTCGCATATTTATACTTTCCTTCGGGACCCAGCACTTTCACCAGCTTCAGTTCCTTAATGTCCCTGGAGACGGTGGCCTGAGTTACCTTAAACCCGTTCAAAACCAGCATTTTTGCCAGTTCATCCTGTGTTTCTATATCATTGGCGGAAATCAGTTCCAGTATTTTAGCCTGTCTTGTATATCTCATACAGCGATCACCTCCATGAATTTTTATACATTTTATCATATTTATACACAAATGGGAAGAGCGAATCGGGAAGCCCGCACAGTTTCCTCCCGGGACGGCGGAATAATTGTCATTCCCTTCGCCTTTTGCTATAATAGGCTAGATAAAACAGAGGATGACCAAAGGAGAGAATACCTTATGAAGCAGTCCGGAAAGAGAATTTCGACCTTATCCATCGCATTTATATTGATTGGGGCGCTGTTCGGTGCATCCTCCGCTTCCGGTCAGGAGATCCTGAAGTTCTTCAACGCTTACGGCAAGTGGGGCGGGGCGGGACTGCTGCTTTGTTTTTTTCTGTACAGTGCCTTTGGTTATATGGCTTATGAATTGAGCCGTGGGAGAAACATGCCCCGGATGGAAGACGTGGTGACCCCGGTGGATTCGCCCGTGGTAAAGACTATTGTCAGGGTAATCCTGCTTTTCGGCTTTTTTGTAGTCCTGACCGCGCTTCTGGCGGCAGGGGATTCCCTCTTCGTATCTCAGTTCGGACTGCCGAAGGGATCGGGCGGTGCGGTGCTGTCCGTTCTGGTGGTTCTGACCAACATTTACGGCTTTCAGGGGATTCGAAGGGTGCTTCCCCTGGTGGTACCGGTGATGCTGGTGATCGTGCTGGTGATTACGGTCTGGGTGATTGGATTCAGCCCCCGGGGGACTGCCCTGGCACCGGAGCAATTCCGGAGTCCCCTGGCTCCCGGATGGTTCGTGGGTGCATCGCTGTACCTGATGTACAATTTCATCCTGGCGATTCCCATATTCAGTTCCCTTCCCGACCGGGAGGAGGACAGGAGAAGAACCGTAGCGGGCATGATCCTGGGTTTTGCCGGAGTCATCGGAATCGGTTTTCTGATTTTCCTGTCCATTGCGACGGACCTGGACGCGGCGGGACAGTATGATTTGCCCATGCTGTACCTGGCGGGTAAGATTTCACCCCAGGTCCTGTATGTGTATTTTGCAGGCAT
>JAFWFI010000110.1 GCA_017515705.1 Bacillota bacterium | reverse complement strand
TATGAAAATCCTGTTAACAACCTTAAATTCGCAATACATTCACAGCAATCTCGCACTCAGATACCTGTACGAAAGCGCAGGTATCTATCGCGGTTTTTTGGAGGTAAAAGAATACACGATCAACAATGACGACATGTCCGTCTACGTGGATATCTGCCGGGGTGGGTATGACGCTATCTGCTTTTCCTGCTATATCTGGAACGTGGGGAAGATCATTCCGCTGATCCGCAGCATCCGCCAGTCCGATCCGAAGGTGAAGATCATCGTGGGCGGGCCGGAGGTCAGCTACGAGCCGGAGAGTTTCCTGGAAAAATGTCCGGAGACGGACCTGATCCTGGCGGGGGAAGGGGATACCATTTTCCCGGAAATGCTGAGGATGCTGGTGGAGGGCTCCTGGAAGGTGCCGGAGGACCGGGTGATGAAGAGCCCGCCCCCGGAACCGGAGGACATTCCCTTTCCATACGAAAACACGGACATCGACGAGAACCGGATCCTCTATTACGAGTCCGCCCGGGGCTGTCCCTTCCGGTGCAGTTTCTGCCTTTCCTCCGAATCGGAGGGAGTGCGGCTGCTGCCGCTGGAGCGGGTGAAGAAAGAACTGGATCTGTTTCTGGAGAAGAGAGTGCGTCAGGTGAAGTTCATCGACCGGACCTTCAACATCGACCTGGAACGGTCGGCGGAACTCATGAATTACCTGATCGACCACGACAACGGAGTCACGAATTTTCATTTTGAACTCTGCGGGGACCGGATGAACGAGGAAATGCTGGATGCCTTTGAACGGGCCCGGACCGGGCTGTTCCAGGTGGAAATCGGTGTCCAGTCCACCTGCAGCGAGGCCCTGGCGGCCTGCGGTCGGAAAGTGGATGCGGAAAAACTGAGGCGCAACACCCTTCGGATCGTGCGGGGACGAAACGTCCACGTGCACCTGGACCTGATTGCCGGCCTGCCGTATGAAACCTATGAGCGTTTCGGGCAGTCCTTTGACGAGGTGTACGGCATGCAGCCGGACGACCTGCAGCTGGGATTTCTGAAACTCATCAAGGGCACCCGGATGCGGCGGGAGGCGGACCGCTACGGCTACCGCTACCGGCAGGAGGAACCCTACGAGGTGATATGCAATGACTTCATCACTGCCGGGGAGATCATCCGGCTGAAAATGGTGGAGACGGTGCTGGAACTGTACTACAACAAGCCGGGGTTCCGGACGTCGCTTCGGTACCTGATTGATGCATCAGGGCTCAGGCCTTTCGCCTTTTACACTACCCTGTCGGAGTTCTATTATGACAGGGGTTACCAGGAAAGCTACCACAAGCGGGAGCTGCTCTATGACATCCTGGCGGAATTTGCCGCGGATGCGGGAATCGGCAGCCCGGAGGAATTGAAGGAACTCCTGCTTTATGATAAAATATCCACAGCGCCCCCTTCCCGGTTCTTCGAGAAGCCCTTCGGGGAACGGGTCCGGGAATGGTTCCGGGAGAACGGACCGGACGGGGTGCCCTTTAAAGAAGCGGTAAAAACGATCAATTACGGATCCTTCCGGTACAATGTGGAGGAATACGCCCGGGAGGGGAGCCCGCTCAGGCTCCCGGAAGAACCCCGGCTGCTGGTGTTCTTCCCGGCGGAAGCGGATGCCGGCGGCGTGTCCGGGGTCCGGAGGATCGATACGAATGGAGGTATATAAATTGGCGGCAGAAGTAGAAAAATACTTTAAGAAAAAAATGGACCAGATCGTGTTTGTGAATCTGAGCGATAAATTCGTGGACAAACACGCTGTGCTGCGGTATCTGAAAGGGATCCCGATCCCGGTGATGCTGGCGGTGGTGGAAGAAGAAGCCAAGCGGAACGGCGGAAGAGGCAGTTTCTCTCCGGCTGCGGCGGCCCAGGCCATGATTTACGTCATCGGTGCCGACGAAAACTTCCCCTATGCAAACCAGTACATGCATTTCCTGCATGACAGCATTTCCGGAGCCCGCATGTCCATCCTCTCGCAGGGGCTCGAATGCACCGGCTCGGGGGACATGATGCGCGCGGCGATCCTGTTCCGGGCGGCATACATCTATGAACGCTGGGAAGTGAAAAACGAAGCGCCGAAAAACACTCTTCTGATCAACACCAGGAAAGTGGAGAATGCGGACGCCCTGTTCAATTACGCCAGAGCCTGCCGGGATATTTATATGGATGAAAACGAGGAAGACGAAGCGAAAAAAGTGGCCTTCCGGGAAGAATCCGTACGGAAAATGGAAGAGTGCATCAAGGAATTCCCGGATTTCGACCAGGCTTACTACTATCTGGGATTCTTCTACATGAATAAAAAGCGCTACGAGGAAGCGAAGGAACTGTGGACCAAATTCCTGAGCATTTCCGAACTGGAGCCCATGAAGGAAGACGTCCGGGAGCGGATGGACCAGGTGGACGACCTGATCCTTTACGAAAAGGGAACGCTGGAAGTCATGAACGAGCGTCCCCAGGAAGGACTGGACATCCTGCTGCCGCTGTACGAGAAATATAAGGAATGGTGGAATCTGCTGTTCTTCATCGGACTGGCTTACCGGAAACTGGGGCAGTTTGAGATCGCGGTTCCCTTCTTCCAGGAAGTGCTCCGGCTGAAGCCTTCCCAGGGCGACTCCTGCAACGAGCTGGGTCTGTGCTACGCTTCCCTGCAGGACTTCGACAATGCGGAGAAGTACTTCAAGAAGGCGGCACTGGTCGACCAGAAGGACCCGGAACTCCTGTGCAACCTGGCGGCGGTGTACATCAACACCGGCCGGCTGGATGAAGCGGAGAAGCTGTTGGACGAGGCAGAGAAAATGGCTCCGGGTGAAGGAATCACCGCCATGTGGAGAGCGGAACTGGAGAAGCTGAAATGAGTTACATAATCTATGAGAAAAAGGACCACATCGCCACGATCACGCTGAACCGGCCGGAAGCCATGAACGCGTTCAACAAAGAATTGATGAACGGACTGGTGGAAGCCTTTGAGAAGGTGGAAGCGGACACGGATGTGTACTGCGTGGTGCTGAATGCCAACGGGGAGCGGGCCTTTTCCGTGGGCGGCGACATCCGCGTGGAGATTGCCACCACCGGGCCGGATGCGCTGGAGTTCGGGAAGCTGGGAAAGAGCTGCATCACGTCGGTCATGAACTGCCGGGTGCCAGTCATCTGCGCAGTCCACGGGTTCTGCCTGGGCGGCGGAATGGAAGTGGTGCTGGTCAGCGACATGACGGTGGCGTCGGAAGACATGAAGATCGGGATGCCGACCATCAAACTGGGAACCATCCCCGGCTGGGGCAGTACGAAGACCCTGGCGGACGTGGTAGGCAAGGCTCGTGCGAAGGAACTGCTGCTCACCGGGCGCATGGTCAAGGCGCCGGAAGCCCTGGAGATGGGGCTGGTGCAGTTTGTGGTGCCCCGGGAGGAGTTGATGGACAAAGCCATGGAACTGGCCCGGACCATTGCGGACATGGCGCCCATCGCCGTAAAGTCCATGAAAGAGTGCATCGACTACGGCTGGGAGGCGGACTACGAGGAAGCTTTTGCGAAGGAGACCGAAGTCTTCGCCGCCTGCTACGATACGGAGGACAAACTGGAGGCCATGTCGGCTTTCCTGGAAAAGCGGCCGCATAAGCCGTATAAGTATAAATAGGGGGAAGAAAATGAAAGTATTATTCATCGACGCCTGCATGCGCCCGGACAACATTTCCCGGACGAAGGCACTTTGCAACGTATTCTTTGACGCATTGAAGGAAAGAGGAGACTGCGAGATCGAGACCGTTTCGCTGAAGGATATGGATCTGAAGCCCTATTCTTATGATATGGTGGAAGCGCGGTATGAACTGTTGGATAAGAAAGCCTATGATGATCCGACTTTCGATCTGGCCCGGCAGTTTTCGGAGGCAGATCGGATCGTGCTGGCCGCACCCTACTGGGACCTCGCTTTCCCGGCAATTCTGAAGATCTACATCGAACACATCTTCGTGGCCGGAATCAATTTCAAGGGCACGGAGCACGGACTGGAAGGACTGGCCAAAGGTGAAAAGGCTTTATTCATTCAGTCTTCCGGCGCCATCGTGGCGGACGACGATCCGGAAGCGATGTATCTGAAGCATGTGATGCAGGTTCTGGGAATTCCGGAATTCCGGCGGATTGGCGCCGACGGTGTTGACGCGCAGGGTGCAGACATCGAAGGCATCCTGGCAAAGGCTTCGGCTGAACTGAAAGAGCTTGCCGCCACATGGTAAACTGAAAAAGAAAGAAAAACCTGCCTGAACTGAGTGAAAAAGTTCAGGCAGGTTTTTTCGTTCCTCGAAGCCAATCTGTGCCCCGGCTCACTGGAGCGTTTTCTCCATCGAGGGAATTGCCCGGGGGAGCTTAGTAACAGAGCTCCCCGGGCGCTTCCCCTGAGAGTCCCTCCCCTTGTAGCGGTTTCCCCAGCTCCGCTTAAGTGAGCTTTTTCACAGAGCTCCCTAAAGCTCTTGTATCCTGCGGCGGGGTTTCTTCCTCCGCCAATCTCCGCCGGCTCTGCCCGCACCCTCCACGGCCGCCCTCCAAGCGGTTTTTTTACTGAGTGAAAAAGTAAAAAAGCCGAAAACAAGGCGGCGGTCATTTGAACGTGGGTGTGGCTCTTCCGGCTGCCCCCTCGGGTTGTTCCATTGCTTCTGACCGCCTGAACTCTTTTAAAAAGTTCAGGCGAGGCG
>JAFWFI010000109.1 GCA_017515705.1 Bacillota bacterium | reverse complement strand
TGAGATACATCGACAAACACTCTCTATAATACACCCATCAAAAAGGAGAGCCCTCCGTTGTGGAGGGCTTTCCGCTTTTTTGTTATTCGGTTTCCCAGAGGGCTTTCCCGGTTTCCCGGGCCCGCCGGGCCAGGTCTTCGTATTCGGCCTTGCTGCGATTTACGCCGTAGCCGTTGTACGTTTTCACGGTGATCCCGCCGTCGTCTTCCGTGCGGCGGTCCAGCACATAGCGGCTGAACTCCTGCCGCCGGATTCCGGCGGTTTTCGTGTACCGAAACATCACCCGCGCCAGCCGGTCCGCCTCTTCGGGTGCGCAGAGCACCGAAAGCTTCACCCCCGGACGGGATTTTTTCATGACGATGGGGACGTAATACACGTCCAGCGCCCCGGCATCCAACAACTGCTCCAAGGCAAAGCCCAGCTCCTCGCCGGTCATGTCATCGATGTTGGCAGAGAGTTCGCTGACCCGGTCCGTGAGACCGTCCGCCGGCTTGGAAGGATTATCCGCGGACATTTCTTCCCCCAGAAAGACCCGGAGGATGTTGGCTTTGGGGAAATCCTTTGTCCCCAGGCCGATGCCCGTCTGTTCCACCTGCATCAACGGCCGGGGCCCGAAGGTGCCGGCGAAATGAGCCAGCAGCGCTGCCCCCGTGGGGGTGCAGAGTTCGCCCTGCGTCCCGTCGCTGTAGCTGGGGATGCCTTTTAGAATCTCCGCCGTGGCCGGTGCCGGCACCGGCAGTATCCCGTGGGCGCATTTCACGCTGCCGGAACCCGTATTTACCGGGGAGACGATGACCCGGTCCGGTCCGATGGCCTCCATCAGCAGGCTGCAGCCGGTAACGTCGATCACCGCATCTAGGGCGCCCACCTCGTGGAAGTGGACTTCCTCCACCGGTTTGCCGTGCACTTTGGATTCGGCTTCCGCGATCCGTTTATAGACCCCCAGGGCGTTTTCTTTTACTTTATCCGATACCGGGAGGTCCCGGATGATGTGTTCGATTTCGAGCATCCCGTAATGGTGATGATGCTCGTGTTCGTGGTCATGGTGGTGCTCGTGTCCGTGCTCGTGGTCGTGATGGTGGTGGTGCTCATGCCCATGGTTATGGTCATGGGATTCCTCTTCCTCGCCGTGGACATGGACCCGGACTTTGGTTCCGGTGATCCCGCATTTCTGCTCTTTATCCGCGTGGATATGGGCCTCCGGGACCTGCAGGTCCAGCAGCTGCCGGACCGTCTCTTCCGGGGCGATCTCCATCAGGGCGCCCATCAGCATATCCCCTGCGCAGCCCATATTGCATTCTATGTATAATGTTTTCATTTTTTCTCTCCCAAGTGATTGATCATGCTGGCCAGATAGCCGGCGCCGAAGCCGTTGTCGATGTTCACTACGCTGACGCCGCTGGCACAGGAATTCAGCATGGACAGCAGGGCTGTCACGCCCCCGAAGGCCGTCCCGTACCCCACGCTGGTGGGCACGGCGATGACCGGACAGTCCGCCAGTCCGCCCACGACGCTGGCCAGGGCGCCTTCCATGCCGGCGATAGCGATGATGACCCGTGCTTTCATGATTTCATCCACATGGCTCAAAAGCCGGTGGATGCCGGAGACGCCCACGTCATAGACCCGGCAGACTTCGTTGCCCAGGGTCTCCGCCGTCAGCGCCGCTTCTTCCGCTACCGGGATGTCGCTGGTGCCGGCGGTCATTACCAGCACCATGCCGTCCCCGTCCGGGGTTTTTTTCGATCCCACGATGCCGATGCGGCCTTCTTCGGAATAGGTGAAGGGGATGTCCCGGTTAAAATAGTCCGCCGCTTCCCGGCTCATCCGGGTGATGAGGATGGTCTTCTGGCCGCCTTCCCACAGGCTGTGGGCGATGCGGTCGATCTGCTCCGGGGTCTTGCCGGCGCCGTAGACGATTTCCCCGATGCCCTGGCGGATGCTCCGGTGGTGGTCCGGCTTTGCGATGTCGATGTCCGTGAAGGGTGCTTCCCGCAGTTTCAGGGCGGCATCCTCCGGGCTCAGGCTGCCCTCTGCCACTTGCCGAAGCATTTCTCTCAATTCTTTCTCATTCACTGCCCTTCCTCCCTTCCAGGTCCAACAGGACTTTATCAAAGTAAGGCCGGAGTCCGGCCAGGATTTTTTTTCGTTGGTACAGGGCCGCCGGCAGCTCGTTTTCCGGCAGCTCGATGTGGGCATTTTCCCCCCGTTTGCGCACCCGCAGGTCCGAAAATCCCATCTTCCGCAGGACGGCTTCCGCCTCCTCCACACGGTGCAGGGATTCCGACGTGATCCGTTCCCCGGTCTCGATCCGGGTGGCCAGGCAGGCGTAGGCGGGTTTGTGCCAGACGGGCAGGCCCGCATCCTCCGCCAGTTTCCGGATGGCGGGCTTGGTCAGTCCGCAGAGCCTGAGCGGGGACAGGACCCCCAGTTCCTCCAGGGCTTTCATGCCGGGCCGGTCATCCGCTTCATCCGAAGCGTTGGTGCCGTCGATGAGAACCGGAAAACCGGCGGCCTGTGCTTCTTCTTTGATTCGTCCGAAAATCCGCCGCTTGCAGTGATAGCAGCGGTCCGGAGGATTCGACGCAATTTCCTGGCAGTCCAGCACATCCATTTCCACCACTTTCAGTTCCACCCCGACCGTTTCCGCCACTTTCCGGGCGTCTTCCAGCTCGAAAGCGGGCTGGAAAGGAGTCCTGACGAAGACGGGCAGCACCCGGGCGCCCAGCCGTTTGGCGATATACAGCAGATAGGAAGAATCCACGCCCCCGGAGAATCCCAGGGCTACCTTGCCGTGTTCTCTGAAAAATTCCATCAAATTCATCGGATTTCCTCCCGTGTCCGCGTGATTTCAACATTTTACCTGTTACCTTCAATTATATCGGCCGGCTTCGGGGGCTGTCAATACGGGAGTTGGGAAATAGGTTTTCGCTGTACTTTTCCGCTGAAATGATGTATGCTGAAGAGGAGAGAATGCAATTCCCGAAAGGAGAAGAATATTATGAGAAAAGAAGTGAAAATCCAGTCCGGCGGCTATGCCATGCCGGTGCTGATCATCGCAGCGTACGATGAAAACCAGAAGGTAGAGCTGATGAATGCAGCCTGGGGGATGTCCTGCGGCTCCGATCAAATCGCCCTGTTTATCAGCAGCGGCCACAAGACCACCCAGACGATCCTGAAGTCCAAAGTCTTCAGCGTAAGCATTGCGGACGAGGCCAATATCGTTCCGGCGGATTTCGTGGGGATCGCCACGGGGAATTCCATGCCGGACAAATTCGCGAAGAGCGGGCTGACCGCCGTGCCGGGGGAAAGCGGCGCGCCGGTCATCGAAGACTTCCCGGTCTGCTATGAATGCGAATTGCTGGAAGAGGTCAACACGGATAACATCCACTGCATCGTGGGCAAGGTGGTTCGCGTCACCGCCGACGAAAAGGTGCTGGGCGAAAACGGTCAGGTGGATCCGGAAAAACTGAATCTGCTGATTTTCAACCAGTTCAGCATGAATTACTACAAGATGGGCGAACTGGCCGGCATCGGCTGGAAAGAAGGCAAGCCCCTCATGGACTAGCATTTCCCGTCTCCCCTGCTGCTCGATGGAGTGGCAGGGGTTTATTTTTTGTATGGAAATTTTGCGGGAAAAATGCGATAATAAGGGGAATGAGAAAGAAACGGAGGTGAGGGAGGATGATCGATGTGACATTGCTGGGCACGGCGGCGCTGATGCCGCTGCCGGACAGAGGACTGACCGCGGCCTATCTGGAGTGCGGCGGACGGGCTGTTCTCTTCGATTGCGGCGAGGGGACCCAGACCGCCATCCGGCGGGAAAAGCTCAATCCCATGAAGATCGATCTGATTGCCCTGACCCATTACCATGGCGACCACCTCTTCGGCCTGCCTGGGCTGCTGCAGTCCCTGCACGTGATGGAGCGGGAGCGGCCGCTGTATATTACCGGGCCGGAGCCCCTGATGGAAATGATCCGGCCGGTGGCACAGCTGACCGGAGGTACCTGTTTCCCGATCATGGCGGCTCAGATCCCGCCGGAAGGGGTTTCGATGCAGGCTTTTGACCCGGCCTGGCCGGAGAAAGCCCGGCTGACGCCTTTTCCGACGAAACACCGTTCCCCCAGCCAGGGTTACTGTTTTACGCTGGACCGGGCGGGGAAATTCCTGCCGGAGAAGGCACGGGTCCTGAATGTACCGGTGACGGAATGGGGCCGGCTGCAGAAGGGAGAGGAAGTGGAGACCCCGGAGGGCATCGTCCGGCCGGAGCAGGTGACGGGACCGCCCCGGAAAGGGCTGAAATTCGTTTTCTCCGGGGACACGGCGGAGTGCCCCGCGTTGACGGAAGCCGCACGGGGAGCGGACCTGGCGATTCTCGAGGGAACTTTCGGAGATCCGGCCCATGAGGAAGCAGCGGACCGGTACGGCCACATGACCTTCGGGCGGGCCGCCCGCACGGCAGCGGAAGCCGGCGTCCGGGAATTGTGGCTGGCCCATTTTTCCCAGCGGATGGAAGATCCGGCGGACTATCTGTCCCATGCGGAAGCGTTCTTTCCGGGGACAGTACTGGGAAGAGACGGCATGCGGACCACCCTGGCTTTTGAAAAAGACTGAACAAGGAGACAACTTTTATGTATCATATCATCATCAACCCGGCCAGCCGTTCCGGGAAGGGACAGAAGGGCTGGGAGAAAGCCGAGCCCCTGTTTAAGGAAAGCGGCGAGGAATACGAAGCGCATTTTTCCACGGAAGAGAAGGGCATCCGGGATATCGTCCGGGAGCTGACAGAAGCGGCGGCCGCCCGGCGCAGGGAAGCCCAGCAGGAAAAGCCCCCGGCGGAACTCCTGCCGCCGGACCGGTTCTGGGCGGTGTGGGAAGCCCCGGAGCGTCCGGAGAACAAGACCGATCTGATCATCATGGGAGGCGACGGGTCCCTGAACGAGGCGCTGAACGGAGTGAGCGATTTTTCCGCCGTGCGGATTGGGATGATTCCCATCGGCTCCGGCAACGACTTTGCCCAGGACGCCAAAATCTCCGCCAACATTGAGGAGACGGTGAAGAGCATCCTGACCGGGGACCGGCAGAGGAAGCTGGACCTGGGGCGGGTAACCTGGAAAAGTGAGACAGAACCCTCCCCGGAAGAGGGGACTGCCGCGCTGGCTGCCCTGTGCCACCGGAATTTCATCATTTCCTCCGGGGTGGGCTTCGACGCCCAGGTCTGCTACGATGCGGATCACTCCCGGTGGAAGAAACTGCTGAACAAGATAGGTCTGGGGAAACTGATTTACATTTTTACCGCCATCCGGCTGATCCTGACGGCGAAGAGGGCCCGGCTGGAAGTGGACCTTCATGCCGGGGACGGGTCCTCAAAGCAGATGGAATTCGACGACTGCCTCTTTGCGGTCTGCATGAACCACCGATTTGAAGGGGGCGGCTTCCAGTTTTCGCCGGAGGCGGACCCAGCGGACGGTAAGCTGGATCTGTGCATTCCGTCGGGCATCAGCAAACTGCGGTTCTTCCTGCTGTTCCCGAAAGCCTATTCCGGGGGTCATGTGGGGGCAAAGGGGATTCATATCCTGAAGGGATCCCGGGTTATCATCCGTTCGGACATCCCCTTATACATCCATACCGACGGCGAAGTGCCGGACCGGACCCGGGAGGCGGAAATGACCCTGCTGCCCGGGGCGCTGGAAATGCTGAATTAAACGGAGAGAATACGATGAGAGTGCTGATTGCAATGGATTCGCTGAAAGGCTGCCTGTCCTCGCCGGCAGCGGGGACGGCGTTGAAAACAGGAATCCTCCGGGCAATGCCGGAGGCTGACGTACGGGTTTGTCCCCTGGCGGACGGCGGGGAAGGGACCACGGAAGCCCTGACTTATGGACTGGGCGGCGACCTGCAGGAGGTCACGGTGACGGGTCCCCTGGGAACGCCGGTGCGCGCCAGGTACGGAATCCTTCCGGATGGTGTGACGGCGGTGATGGAAATGAGCGCCGCTGCCGGCATCACTTTGGTGCCGGAGGCGCAGCGGGACCCCATGAAAACCACCACCTTCGGAGTGGGGGAAATGATTCTGAACGCCCTGGGAAAGGGATGCCGGACCTTTCTCATCGGCATCGGCGGCAGTGCCACCAATGACGGCGGTGCGGGAATGCTGCAGGCGCTGGGGTTCGACCTGACAGATGATAATGGAAAGATGATTTTGCCGGGCGCGGCGGGACTGGCCGAACTGCGGCGGATCAAAGCGGAGAAGGTGCCGAAGGAACTGGCAGACTGCCGGTTTCGGATCGCCTGTGATGTGGCAAATCCCCTGTGTGGACCGAAAGGCGCCAGCGCGGTGTACGGGCCTCAGAAGGGCGCCGGGCCGGAAGATGTGGAGAAGATGGACCGATGGCTGGCGGATTTTGCGGCTTTGGCGCTTCGGGAAGGTTTTGACCGGGCAGACCCGGATCATCCCGGAAGCGGTGCGGCCGGCGGTATGGGGTTCGCCTTTCGGACGTTCCTGGGAGGTGAACTGGAGCCGGGAGCGCAGATCGTGATGGAAGCCGTGGACCTGGAAGATCATATCCGGGAAGCGGACATCGTCCTCACCGGAGAAGGCCGGACCGATGCCCAGACCGCTATGGGGAAGGCCCCGGCGGCGGTGGCGGAACTGGCCAAAAAATACAAAAAGCCCGTGGTGGTCTTCTGCGGCAGCAAAGGACCCGGGGCTGAGAATTGCTTTAAAAAAGGAATCGATGCGGTTTTCCCGATCCTTCGGGAACCCTGCAGCCTGGCAGAGGCCATGGACCCGGAGACCGCCCACCGGAATCTGGCGGACGCTGCGGAACAGGTGTTCCGGGTGATCGCGATCGGTCTTTAAAACATGGAAAGCTGCTCCGTCTCCTTCCACGCATGGAGGCGGGGCATTTCTTTTTGGAGGAGCGCCCGGAAACCTTCGTCGTCCAGGATCCACCGGCGGATCTCGGACTCCTCCAGAATCAGGGGCATCCGGTCGTGGTAAGGACGCATGGAGTCATTGGCTTCCACCGTCAAAATCGTGAAGCGGTCTTCCCCGCCGAAATGGTCCCAGATCCCTGCCAGGAACATCACCGGCTGCTCCGGCACGTTAAAGAGCACCGGTTCCCGGGAGTAGTCCCATTCGAAAAAGGTGCTGGCGGGAACGACGCAGCGGGTGCGGAGGGCGCTTTGGCGGAAGCTTCTCTTCTCAAGGATGGTTTCGCTGCGGGCGTTGATGATGAGGCCTTTTCCGTCCCAGCGGGGATAACCCCAGCTCATCGCCGCTGCCGTGAGTGAGCCGTCCTGTCCGGCGAGCACCAGCGCCTGCCGGGAGGGACGGTATTCCCCTTCCGCGATCTCATCGCAGACTTCCGCCCGGCTTTCCGCCAGGGCTTTTACTTTTTCGATGACAAAGGGACTGATCTCATACCGTGCGCACATAACCGGCTCCTTTCCGTTTCCGTCGTTTGATGGCATTGTACCACGCCCGTGGCCGGGAGGCAAGTCGCAGGCGTCCGGAGCGGAATTCATCGGTTTTCTTTGAGATATGAGCCGAAATATGGTAAACTGGGGGTAATATGAGGAGGTATCGAACATGAAGATGCTGCACGTAACGATCCAGACCAATCGGTTTGAGGAAGAAATGAAGTTTTATCAGGAAGTCGTGGGACTGAAGCTGTCCGGCGATATGCGCCCCAGGGGGAAGAACCTGGTGTTCCTTTCCGATGAGGAAGGAGCCACCGCCATCGAGATTATCGAGAACCCGGGTGCGGAGAATTCCGGAAACGAGAATCTGTCGGTAGGCTTCAAGACCGACGATGTGGAAGCGAAGAGGGAGGAACTCCTGGCAGCCGGGTTTGACGTCACCCCGATGATCAGCCCGATGCCCCAGGTGAAGTTCTTCTTCGTGAAAGATCCCGCCGGGATGAGAGTTCAGTTTATGTAAGAGAGTCGGAAGGGACCGGAAAGAGCATGAAGGAGCAAGAGGCGGGCAGAGACCTGCGAAAAGTCACGCTGGAAAAGCTGGGATGCGGCCGGCTGCGGGACTTTTACAGAATAAACATTACGCAGGAACAGCGGGCGTACGTGGGAACGCGGAAGACCCGCCTGATCCGCCGCGCGCTGGAGTCTTTCGGCAGGGGAACGATCTGGCTGATCTGCCGGGACGGAGAGGCCTGCGGGTACCTGTGCCTGTGGATCGAACCGAAGATCGATCAGTTCACCATTGCCCCCTTCATCATCGACCAAAACCATCAGCGGGAAGGCATCGGCCGGGCGGCCCTGGGAATCGCCTGCGGGAAGCTGTTTGACGCCGGGGCGAAGACGGTGCGTCTGGCGGTCCATCCGGAGAACCGGGCGGGCATCGCCTTTTACGAAGGGGCAGGTTTCGCTTTTACCGGAAAGAAATGGGGTCCCACCGACCACGTCATGGGGCTGGAGAAAGAAGTATTTTTGAAGCTATGCGGAAAGTAGCCGGCGGGATTGGGAGAATGAGGAGATAGAATGGCCAGAAAATTATGCGGCGACCTGTGGCAGCTGGACATCCCGCTGCCGGGGAGTCCGCTGAAAAACCTGAACAGTTACCTGATCCTCGGAGAAGCCGGAGAGCGGAGCCTGCTGATCGACACCGGCTTTCACTGGGACGCCTGCCTGGAAGCGCTGGAGCGGGAACTGGATTCGCTGAAGGTGGACCGGGACCGGATGGACGTGTTCCTGACCCATCTGCACAGCGATCACGCGGGGTTGGCGACGGAAATGAAGCGCCCCGGAAATCGTATTTACATCAGCAGCGTGGACGGCCCCGGCATCGTGGCCGCCGGCGATCCCCGGTGGGAAGCCTGGTACGAACGGTTCATCCCGGAAGGGTTCAGCCGGGAAGAGATCGAAGAAGTGAGAGGTTTCGCCCCTTCCCAGAACGGCGCCGCCGAGGAACTCTGCGAAATGGTGCTGCTGGAGGACGGCGATGTGCTGGAGGTGGGAAGCCACCGGCTGCAGTGCATTCTGACCCCGGGCCATACCCCGGGGCATATGTGTTTGTACGAGCCGGAGCAGCAGTGGCTGTTTTCCGGCGACCATGTGCTGTTCCATATCACGCCCAACATCTGCCGCTGGCCGATCCGGCGGGATTCCCTGGGGGATTACCTGGACAGCCTGAAAAAGGTCCGGGATCTGCCGGTGAAACTGTTGCTGCCGGCCCACCGGACGGAGACCGGTGTGCTGCGGGAGCGGGTGGATGAACTCCTGGCACACCATGAACGGCGGATCGCCAACACCCTGGAGGTCATGGCCGGGCGGCCCGGGATGACGGCCTATGAGATCGCCGGGGAGATGAAGTGGCGGATCAGCTGCCGGAACTGGACGGAGTTCCCCCTGACCCAAAAGCTCTTTGCGGTAGGGGAGACCCTGGCGCATCTGGACTACCTGGAGTTGAGGGGCCGGGTATACTGGGAAGAGAAAGACGGACTGCGGCTGTATTACCTGCGGGATGACGAAAGAGGAAAAGATGTCACTGAATAAAACGAGCAAATTCATCAGCCTGATCCTGCGGCACAGGCCGGAGGTCATCGGGATCGAACTGGACGAACACGGCTGGGCGGACGTCGGGGAGCTGATTGCCGGCGTGGCGAAGTCCCGGCCTTTTGATATGGAAATGCTGGAGGAGATCGTGCGGACGGACAGCAAGCAGCGCTACTCCTTCAACGAAGACCGGACGCTGATCCGGGCGAACCAGGGCCACTCCATTCCGGTGGATGTGGAATTGGAGCAAAAGGAGCCGCCGGAGGTTCTGTACCACGGCACCGGGGAGAAATTCGTATCCTCCATCGACCGGCAGGGACTGCTTCCCAAGTCCCGGCTTTACGTGCATCTGTCTCCGGACGAAGCCACGGCGCGGAACGTAGGCAGAAGGCACGGGAAGCCCGTGGTCTACGAGGTCATGGCAGGCCAGATGGCCCGGGACGGGAAGGCGTTTTTCCTGTCGGTAAACGGCGTGTGGCTGACGAAGGCCGTGCCGGCAGAGTATCTGAAGAAGAGAGGGCAATAAAGATGACACCAATGATTCCGGACGTTTTGGATCTGCATACGCACACAATAGCGAGCGGACATGCATATAATACTATTTATGAAATGGCTTACAGCGCTTCTCAAAAGGGAGTGCAGCTGCTCGGAATTTCCGATCACGGACCTGCCATGGAAGGAGCCGCCAGCAGTTTCTATTTCCGTGCGAGCAGGCGCGTGCCAAGAAGCTTATACGGAATTCAGTTACTGTTTGGGGCGGAGCTCAATATTCTGGACTTTGACGGAAAGCTGGATCTGGATGATGAATCCGCCGCGCCGCTCGATTACGTTATCGCGAGTTTGCATGTCGAATGCATCAAGCCGGGTTCGACGGAGGATCACACTGCTGCATATCTGGGCGCGATGAAGAATCCCCGTGTGATGATTCTGGGGCACCCGGATGACGGCACATTTGCCTCGGATTATGAACGGATCGCTTATGAGGCCGCATCGCAGAAGGTATTGATCGAAATGAATGAAGCGTCCTTCCGGCCGGGCACCTACAGAAAGAACACGTTCCAAAATGCGAAGGACCTGCTTTTGGCATGTCGTAAGTATAAAACCGGGATTATAGTATCCAGCGACGCGCATATAGAGACCGATATACTGCAGCATAAGCATGCCCTGGAGCTTTTGGAGGAAGTGGAGTATCCGCAGGAATGGATCGTCAACACATCCGTGGAGAAGGCGCTCCAAAGCTTTTCGGACCGAAGGGAGTACGTGAAGCGAAGATAAACCGGAGAGGATTTCCGAAATAACACGTTGACATCCCCGCCTCTTTCTGCTACCATAACTACCGTGAAAAGATAAATGAATTGAATATGTGTTGAATACCGCTTTTGCAAGCCGGTAAATCAAAACAAATGGACAAATTTTACCAACAGGTAAAGTCTGCCCATTTTTCTTTTGATTTGCCGGTTTTTGCGTTGGTAAACGGACCTTCATAACCGAATATCAGGACCTTGCACCGACAGGCTGTCCGGCGGCCTACGGTGTTCAACACTATTCCATTTATCAAGTTACCAGGAAAGAGGTGATGTTTATGTCATTCAGACCAACGATTTCTGTCTACATCAACGGCCGTATCGTCGATATCGGCTATTACCGCAACTGGGATGAAAAGTCCCTGCTGTACGAAGCGGTGGCCATCGCCGCTCTGTACGAAGACTGCCGGAGCGCGGAGGAATACCTGCAGCGGAAGTTCGGCCGGCAGAGGATTTCCTATGTGATCGAGCCGGAAACCTTTGAAAACACGGAGGAAAACCTGAAGTGGTTCGAGGACTGCTCGGAGTGGCCGATCCTGGTGGATCTGACGGCCCGCTGCATCTACATGGGCACGGAAGCGAAAAGCGAAGAAGAACTACGAAGGATCCCGGATTTTGACGAGGACGTCATCGGTTACCGGAAGATGCACAAAGCGGTCTGGCGGCCCGGGACTTGCGAAGAGGCCGCGTTTCGGAGCGGGGATTATTGGGGTTATTGCCGTAAAAACAAGCGGTACAAGGAAACCAGGGAAGAGGTCCCGGGTTATCATGAAATCGATCCCGGCACGGAGTTCGCAGATCTTCTGGATTACAGCAAGATCCCGTTTGACCGGATGGACCTGAAAGAAGTCCTTCGCTGCCTGAAAGCCTGGCCGGATGCCGGAGGGTATCTGTCCGAAGAAACCATAAAAAAACTGGCAGCCGCATAAAGGCTGCCAGAGATGGTTGCTACTGCGCTTTGGGGCCGGAATACCTTGCGTCCAAGGAGGCTTGGAGTACCTGCATCGGACGCGGCATACATATTCCGGTCGTACCATTATGAACGTTTTCCCGACCCCTTGTACTTTCAGTATAAAGAATGGAGCGTACAAAAGCGTGACAAACCGGAATGTGTTCTTTTATTCTT
>JAFWFI010000108.1 GCA_017515705.1 Bacillota bacterium | reverse complement strand
GAAGGCTTCACGGAGGTACCGGATGAGGCGGCAGCGCTGTCGGAGCAGCTGGCATCAGAGGGGAAGACGCCGCTTTTTGTCGCCTATAGCGGTGAACTGCTGGGATTGCTGGCGGTGGCGGACGTCATCCGGGAAGACAGCTGGCAGGCCGTGGAAGAACTCAAAGAACTGGGCATCCGGACGGTTATGGTCACCGGAGACAATGAACGCACGGCGGCAAATATCGCTGCTGCAGCCGGAATCGATGAAGTGATCTCGGAAGTCCTTCCGGGGGAAAAGGAAGAGACCGTCCGGCGGTTAATGGAAGAAGGAAAGACTGCCATGGTCGGGGACGGCATCAATGATGCGCCTGCCCTGACGAGGGCGGATACCGGCATCGCCATCGGCGGCGGAACGGACATCGCCATCGACGCCGGGGATGTGGTTTTGATGAAGGATTCCCTGAAGGATGTGCCGTCGGCCATCCGGCTCAGCCGGGCGACCCTTCGGAACATCAAGCAGAATCTTTTCTGGGCGTTTTTTTACAATATCATCGCCATTCCCCTGGCGGCGGGAGTCTTCATTCCGCTGACCGGCTGGACCCTGAATCCCATGGTCGCTGCAGCAGCGATGAGCCTGTCCAGCTTCTGCGTCGTGACCAATGCCCTGAGGCTGAATCTGGTTCGGATTTGATTTCATAGTGGTAAACAATGACAAAAATGATATAGTTTTAGATATCAGATACATAAAAACAAAGAGGTGTGTGCACAATGGCTGAAAACCAATCCACTGTATTCCGCAAACATACAACACATATAAGTGCAAACACCTGCCGCATTGATCCGGTGGATCAAAAAGGTGAGTAAAGCGAGATGAGATTATGGACGAAAAAGACATTGAAAAAATGATCAAAAACAGCAGGTTTTCGAATCAGGGCCAGAAAAAAGCGCTGCATGGGCGGCTGCTGGATGAGACTGTGCCGCTGAACCTGAACGATCTGGAAGGGGTAACGGGCGGCATTGCCCTTTCAGAGCTGGAAAAATGGGAAACCTGGCCCGAACCGGAGAAGGACAGGAAATGAGCTCCGTATCGGCTGATGGAAGAGTATGCGGACTGACAGGTAAAACCGAATAAATGAACAAAGGCGGCTTTTCAAGCCGCCTTTGTTTGTCCAACTTTATTTCAGTTTCATGTCTTACTTGCCGAAATTTTCCGGATTCAGGCATTCCAGTTCCGGAATCACGAAGAGCCCGTCCTTGCGGATCAGCACATCGTCGAACCAGATTTCTCCGCCGCCGTATTCCGGACGCTGGATCAGCACCAGGTCCCAGTGGATGGCGGATACGTTGCCGTTGAAGGCATCCTCGTAACACTGTCCCGGTGTCAGGTGGATGCTGCCGCAGATCTTTTCGTCAAAAAGCGTATCCTTCATGGGATGGAGGATGAAAGGATTTACGCCCAGGGCGAATTCTCCGAAGTACCGGGCGCCCGGATCGGTGTTCAGAAGCTTGTTGATCCGGGTATTGTCGTTGGCCGTGGCTTCGATGATCTGGCCGTTCTTCACGACGAAATGGATGTTTTCAAAGGTGAAGCCCTGGTAGCTGGAGGGTGTATTGTACGTGATTTCCCCGGTGGCGGAGAAACGTCTCGGTGCGGTATAAACCTCCCCGTCCGGGATATTCCGGCCCCCGTCGCATTTAACAGCGCCGATGCCTTCGATGGAGAAGGTCAGGTCGGTCCCCGGTCCGGTGATCCGGACGATCTTCGTTTTGTTCATCAGTTCCTGCAGGTTGTCCATGGCGTCGGACAGCTTGGAGTAGTCCAGGTTGCAGACATCGAAATAGAAGTCTTCAAAAGCCTCTATGCTGGTGTTGCACAGCTGGGCCATGGAGGCGTTGGGGTAGCGCAGCACCACCCACTTGGTCTCGTTGACCCGGTAGTCCGAAACGCTGCGCAGGGCTTTGCTGTAGAGGTTCATGATGTCCCCGGGGATGTCCGCCAGTTCGGCGATGTTGTCGGGGCAGCGGATGCTGATATAGGCATCCATTCCCTGCATCCGGAGCATCTCGTATTCTTTCATGAAATCCAGCTGTTCCTGGGAGCAGCCCATGATGATTTCCCGGTTGATTTCATTGTCCACCACTTCCACATAGGGGTAGGCGCCGCTGCGGTAGACTTCACGGATGATTTCCTTGACCAGGGGCTTGCAGGAGCTGCCGTTATAGGAAATCAGCACTTTTTCGCCTTTCTCGATCCGGGTGGAGTAATGTACCAGTGTATATGCCAGTTTTGATATTCTCGTATCCATTCGTTCTGCCTCCTTTATTCTGTTGCCTTTATTATAGCACGATGAAAATTTTTTTAAATATCGTTTGAGTTTTTTCATCTTTTTGCTATAATAGTAAAGTGATTAGTTCGGAGAACGGAATAATAATGAGGTATGAAAAATGATTTACAAATTATTTGATAATGTAAAGTTTTACTCCAATGTTCAGGGAAGCTACCTGGAAAGGGAAGACACCGGAGAACGCTTCAATATGGGTGGCATCGCTGCCGACATCATTGAGCTGATCGACGGAAAAAGGGACATGAACGATATCCTGGAAGAACTCTGCAAGCTGTTCGGACCGGATGTGGATCCGCTGATGATCGCCGGGGACCTGGAACGGTTTATGGGCGAGCTGGCGCAGGCCGGGCTGGTCGAACTGGTGAAGGATCCCTTTGAAGAAGGATTCCAGGAATACATGAAAATGAGAGAAGGAAAGAAGAACTGATTCGGTTCTTCCTTCATATGGAGATGTATCGAAGTGGTCATAACGAGCTCGACTCGAAATCGAGTTGTCCTAACGGGCACGTGGGTTCGAATCCCACCATCTCCGCCATAAAATAGAAAGAGACCTTTGGGTCTCTTTCTATTTTATAGAGAAAAGAAGGATTCGAACGGCGAGGGAGGAGCGCAAAGCGCGACGGAAGCCAACGTGCCGGTGACACGTTGGCGCCGAAGCCCGGCGTGATAGGCGGCTGAGCCGCCGGAGCGAATCCCACCATCTCCGCCAATGCGAAAAAAGAGGCCATCGGGCCTCTTTTTC
>JAFWFI010000107.1 GCA_017515705.1 Bacillota bacterium | reverse complement strand
CCGGAGGTCTGGTCCTTTCCTTCCGCCGGATCAAAGAGATTCATTTCATTCGCTTTTTTCATGTAGTTGTCCGGCCAGCTGCCGTCCAGCGTCGCCTCATCGACGCCGCAGGCCCGGATCACAAAGGCCGCCAGTTCGCTGACCTTCACGTTGGCGCCGGGCTTAAAGGTGCCGTCCGGATAACCCTTTGCAATGCCCTTTTCCGCCATCATACCGATAAAGGGCGCTGCCCAGCCGTACCCGGCCATGTCCGAAAAGTCCGCAACCGCCTGACTTTCCGCCGCCTTCGGGTCGATCGCCTTTGCGATCAGCGTGCTGACCTCCGCCCGGGTCAGGTTTTTGTCCGGGTGATACAGGCCGTCCGTATCGCCGGTGATTATATTCTCTTCCACTAATTTCTTGACTGCCGTTTCACAGTCCAGCCCCTTCACATCCGCCGGCACCGCCGCTGCAAACGCCATGGTCCCGCCCAGCACAACTGCCAGCGCGACCGCCAGGACTCTGAGTAATGCTCTCTTCATTCGTTTATACCTCCTCTCGATACACTTCCTCTTTTATCATACCCGATTTCGGGGAAAAGTAAATGTTCCCGCGGGATTTGTAAGAAACTTGACACATTCCTCGGGCCGCAAAATACCCCGGGGCGTAAACCCCGGGGTTGGTGCCATGATATGAATTTTACCGGATCATTCAGCCATCGCCCGGTACAGGAAAGTGACGATCTGCGCCCGGGTGCAGCTGTCATCCGGAGCGAAGAGCTCATCGGTCTTTCCGGTGGTCACACCAGCTTGAGCCGCCCACCGAACTGCGTCGTAGTAATAGGCACCTTGCGGGACATCGGTGAATGCGAGCCCCTCTCCATCACCGTCGGTGCCATCTTCCCCGGCAGGGGAGGCAAGACCCAGCTCTCCCTCCGGGAGAGCTGTCTGCGCAGCAGACTGAGAGGGATTCTTTTTCATCCTGTACAGGAATGTAACGCTCTGCCCCCTGGTCACGATGGCTTTGGGGCTGAAGGTGGTCTCGGAAGTGCCGTTGGTGATTCCCTTTTCCACCGCCCACAGGACCGCTTTTTCATAGTAGCTTCCCGCTTCCACATCGCTGAAGGGGTTGTCAGCCGCAGCCGGTTCCGGCGAACCCGCAGCCCTCCACAGGAAGGCTGTCATCTGAGCCCTTGTGCAGGACAGGTCCGGTCCGAAACGGGTACCGGTTATACCGTTGGTGATGCCCTGCTTCACCGCCCATTTCACCGGGTCTGCGAAGTAGGCATCCCCCGGCACGTCTTCAAACAAAGGCTCTTCTTCCGTCGGTGTCACAGTGGGAACCGGCGTCGGGTCATCCGGTTTCACGCCACCGCCGCCTCCGCCGTTGCCGCCGCCGTTTCCGCCGTTATTGCCCGGGTCCTCTCCCTGGCCGCCCTGATTTCCGCCGGAATCCGGGTCGATTGCACCATCGGTGCCTTCGCCCAGCCGGCTGTCCAGATATGTCAGCCGGTTCCGGACCCAATCGGTCATATTATCGGTCACGTCCGCATACGTTGTTGCCTTATCCCATAGATGGTTTTTCCCCTTTGGATAACCGGACCTGACGAAAGGCCACAGGATATGGTCCATGTCCACGCTGTCCGAAATCGCCGCCGTGTTCCGGGCCAGGATGCCCTCCTCGCCCAGGAGCGTCTCCGCCTGTTCCCGGAAAGTGCTCTGGTAATATGCCCGCACCGCCTCCTGGAAATCCGGAATCTTCACCAGTGCTTCTTCCAGGTACTGCCGGTAATAGCCGTTGGAACTGACCGGCGCAGTCCAGCCGGTGCCGAAAATCAGTTCCTGGTCCCAGACCGGTCCACAGACGAGTTTGTCCGCGTCTTTGTCCTTATAGAAAAACGTCGAGGAGTAGAACGAATCCGTGTTACGTGTCAGATCCTTCAGCATGAAAAACTTCACCAGGGAATCCCGGTCCACATAATCGTAGTAATACTTGCCGGTCTGAGCGTTATAGCCGGTATAGTTCCCGTCCGCATCTTTCGCATACACTGCGTCCTCAAATTCCTGATAGAATTCGCTGATGTATGTCATCGCTTCCAGTCCGGCCCACTCCGGCGATTTCACATTCACGCCCTTGTCCTTCCGGGTAATGAAGCCGCTGGCCTCATCATACCGGTTGCCGTTGATTTCCAGCAGGTACCCGCCGGTAATATCCTCTGGCTCGACCAGTCCCCTCGTATAAACGAATCTCTTTCCGAATCGGTTCCGTGCCTCTGCAGTCACCGGAGCCGTGCCATAATTCTCATTCACCTGCTCGTAGGCTTTCTCCATGTCGGTGATGTCCACGCCGGTGCTGCCCACCGAATTCTTCTCGCTGAGCTCGTAAAGCCCCCGGTACTCCCCGTCATAGTAAACATTTACCCATCCTGCGGACGCCGTATAATCCATCCCCAGGTCAGCCGCCAGGTCTTTGATGGTTTTGTCGTGGACCTTAGTCGCATCGTCATATGCCGCCAGCAGCACCCAGGTCTTCACCTTCTCGCCGGTGCCCAGCAGGTCCGTCTTCTTT
>JAFWFI010000106.1 GCA_017515705.1 Bacillota bacterium | reverse complement strand
GAAGCAGGGCGGGAATCCGTCAAGGAATCCCGCCCGTTCATTCGGTTTCATACGTATCGGTCAAATGGACAAAACATGCCGGCCGTTCTGCATCAGAAGGGACAGCTTCTCGCCCCAGCGGATGACTTCGATGCCCTCCGCTTCCAGCCTTTCCGTCATGTTCAGGTTCGCTGCGCAGCTGGCGCAGGCGGAAAACTCCACGCCCGCCATTTCCGCGATCTTCATTTCCGCCCAGACGGAATCGTCTTCGAAAATCAGTTTCTGCGGCGCGCCCCAGATGATCACCGTCACCTTGTCCCACCAATGGTTCAGCATGGAATTGCAGGCATACATCATCACCATATTCTTCGATGTCACCGAGTCCCCGTTGGTCCACAGAATGTGCAAATGCCGGCTGCTGACTTCTTCAATAATGTTGAAAGCCATTGTTCTCTTCCTTCCTGTTACACGTCTCCCAGCATCTGCGCCGGGTTGTCCGCCGCCTTCACCTTGTCGTAGGCCTTCACGATCACGCCCTTCTCGTCGATGAGGTAGGTGGTCCGCACCACGCCCATGGAGACCTTGCCGTAATTCTTCTTTTCCTTCCAGACATCGTAGGCCTGGATTACTTCTTTCTCCGTATCCGACAGCAGCGTAAAGGGCAGTCCGTACTTTTCTTCAAACTTCTTGTGGGAAGCGACGCTGTCCTTGCTGACGCCGATCACCACGGCCCCCTTCTCCAGGAACTGGGGGTACAGGTCCCCGAAACCACAGGCCTGCTTGGTGCAGCCCGCCGTGTTGTCCTTCGGGTAAAAATACAGGACCACTTTCTTCCCCTCGTAATCCGCCAGGGAATGCAATTCCCCGTTCTGATCCGGCAGGGTGAATGCCGGCGCCTTCGTTCCGATTTCTAACATTTCAACCCTCCTTTTTTACATTATGTCAACTCTATTATAGCATAAACGGGCAGAAAAAAAAGAGCCGCCAACTCAGTTGACGGCCCTCGGATTTACCATGTGATTCCAAATAACTGATCCATTTCTTCAGTATCTTCTGTCCAGTATTCATACCAGTCCGAAAGAGTGTCCCGCATGTCGTTGTAAACGCCGTACAGCGGATCGATCGCCTCCAGCACCTGCTGCCGGGCCGACTGAAGCTCCTCGCAGTCGTACACCGCAATCGCATCTTCCACGATCCGCAGCGCTTCCCGGTAGTTTTCACTCTGGACTTCTCCTTCGATTTCCTGCACCACCTCCCCGACAAAGATATTGTGGAATTCATCCAGCTTTTCGATCAGGAAACGATTGTCCGTGCTGCCCCTTTCGTCCTTGGAAAGCGTTTCAAAGGCAGCGCTGTAATTCCCCCTTTCGAATTCATCCGTCGCCTTTTCGATTACCAGTGCGGCCGCAATAAAGGCATCCCGGTCCCGGACCAGCTCCTTTTTCCGTTCCAGGAACGCCGGGCTCGCTCTTACCTCCAGGTAATCATTGACCTTTTTTTCGCAGTTCAGGTACTCCTCGACCGTCGTCGGAGAGGATACCTCCGCCAGCAGTTTTTCCTCACACTCCTTTATCAGTGCGGCGGCCTGCGGATACTGCGGCCAGGTTTCATCAATTTCAGCCAGCGCTTTCAATGCGCCCAGGTAATCCCCGCTGCCGCTGTATTTTTCCGCCCGGCTGTACAGCTCTTCCGCCGACACGGGCAGCACAACGTTTGCGGCTGCGGCCTCCGGAGCCACGCTTTCAGCCTTCTCCTCCGCCGGTTTCGACTGCATCTGCAGCATGAACGCCACCAACGCGATGGACGCCAGCATCAGGCAAAAGGCGAGCAGCCCCTTTTTATTCACCTGTGTTCTCATCTCTATACCCTCTTGGTCATCATGCCCCTTTTGGCTGCGATCCCGAGGGCGATGACGATCAGGTCATCGATTGGTCCGGCATACAGGTCCATGGGGGAAAATACGTACATCATGACCCCGACAAACAGCAGTATTTTCAGTGATGTTCTCATAATATCTCCTTTCCGTCACCTCTACTCCGATTTGTTTTGCATATTCCGGGCGCCGTTCGATGCTCTTCATGAGACGAACGACCCGTATTCTTTCATTCACGTTCAAAAGGCATACCCCCTTACCGTCATTATACGAATCTCCGGGGAAATCGATTACCACGGAAACTGCAAAATACCCTCTCCTATTTCCACAAAAAATGAAAGAGTCAATGGGGACGGTTCTTCTGACTCCCCATTGACTCCTGTCTCGCTTTTGTTTTACTCACTTTTCTGTTTGACCGCAATGTAGGCTTCCATATCGATCTCGCCCGCGGCGATCTTCTGCTCCGCCCAGAACTGCAGGGTCTCCACCGTCACGGAAATCCGCTCCAGGTCCTCCTGGATCCGGACAAAGTCCTCCACCTCGTCCTTCTCGATCCGCCCGTCCGCCGTGATCTCGATCATCCGGTCCCGGCGCTTCTCGATGGAATTCAGGGAGGCCAGCATCTCCAGCACGATCTGCGCCAGATCCTTGATCTTGATCTCCGGCACGTACTGCCGGCCGATCTCGCATTCATTGGAGCAGTAGTAATTGCACAGTTCCGGCGCCTGGTACTTCTCCGCCATGCGGATCACTTCGTCCGGGTGCGCCGTGTACTTTCCGTTCTCGATCCGTTCGATCCTCTCCGGCGGGATCACCTCCAGCAGGTCGCTGGCCTTCTCCCGGCTGAGTCCCAGCTCTTCGCGCCGAAGCTGGTAGACCGTTTTGTTT
>JAFWFI010000105.1 GCA_017515705.1 Bacillota bacterium | reverse complement strand
TGAACCCGCCCGAGGTCATGGAAATCATCCGGGAAGTCCTGAAAATCGTGATCTACGACGGTAAGGGGATCGAATTCAACACCTCCGCCTTCCGGTACCGGACCCCGGTGACCCTGCCCACCACAGAGATCCTGAAAATGTATAAGGAACTGGGCGGCGAGATCATCACCTTAGGCTCCGACGCCCATACCCCGGAATACATCGCCCTCAACTTCCGGGAGGCCGCCGATCTGATCGGCACTCTGGGCTTCCGATATGTGTGTTCCTTTAATGAGATGCAGCCGGATTTTATTAAGGTGGAACATTTATAAGATAAAAGATTGCAGATGGAAGATTGGAGAGATTTTTTCAATGTCTCATCTTTAGTCTCAAAAAATAAAAAAAGACCCCAAAATACCGTCAAGCCGTTAATTCACGCCCTATCTTTCGATAGGTGGGTGTCCTGCTTCCGTAGTCAGGCTTCCGCTCAAGGCGGCTTGTCTTCATCCAAAATGACCCGGACTCCCTCGTGCATAGTGTAGGTTGAATTAAAGGGCTTTAACGAATATTTCAGGGAAGCCTTTCGTTGGTTCTATTATACCACATAGACTGCGTATGGTATAGGATTTTTTCACAAAAATCATAATTAATGTTTTATAAAACTAACAGGCATATGAAAAACTTGACAGGGATTTCGCCGGATGCGGAAAAAGCGATCCGGCTTTTGAAAAAAAAGGAATACAAGGCTTATCTGGCCGGCGGCTGTGTCCGGGATCTGTTCCTGGGCAAACTGCCCGCCGACTGGGACATCACCACTTCCGCCCTGCCGGAGGAAACGAAAGCCGTTTTTGAAGGAGAAGGTTTCCGGACCTTCGATACCGGGATCAAACACGGGACCGTGTCCGTTCTCTTCGGACGAGAGATTCTGGAGATCACCACCTTCCGGGCGGAATCCGGATACTCCGACGGCCGTCATCCGGATGAGGTGACTTTTATCCGCTCAGCGGAGGAAGATGTAAAACGCCGGGATTTCACCATGAACGCGCTGCTTCTGGATCCGGATGAAGGGATCATCGATTACGTCGGCGGACAGGCGGACATCGAAGCCGGGATCATCCGCTGTGTCGGAGATCCAAATGAACGGTTTTCGGAGGATGCCCTCCGGATCATGCGGGCGGTTCGTTTCTATTCCCAGCTGGGTTTCCGGATGGACCCCGCCACATCAGAGGCCGTGCTCTCCTGCCGGGAACGGCTTTCGGCGGTATCGTCGGAACGCCTTCAGACCGAACTGGATAAAATGCTGACCGGGGACTTCGTTTACGATGCCCTGATGAATTATAAGGATGTCTTGGCGGTCTTCCTGCCGGAACTGAAACCCATGTTCGGCTTTCCGCAGAACAATCCCCACCATCAATACGATGTCTGGGAACACACCGCCATCGCCGTAAAGAACATCCTGCCGGAACGAATCCTCCGGCTGACCATGCTCTTTCACGACAGCGGCAAGCCGCACAGTGTAAAGAAACGTCCGAACGGGATCTGGGGCTTCAGCGGCCATCCGGAAGTCAGCGCCGACCTGTCCAGGGAAGCCCTGAAACGGCTGCGGTATCCGAACCATACCGTTGACACGCTGACCATGCTGATCCTGCAGCACGACGTAGAGTTGGGCACCACTATCGCGGAAGTCCGGCGTCAGATGAACCGGCTGGGCAAGGAGAATTACCGCCGGCTGCTGCTGATCCGTCGGGCGGACGTCATGGCCCAGAGCGAATACATGCGGGAGGAAAAGCTGGCGCTGCTGGATCACCAGACCGCCCTGTACAAGGAAATCGCCTCCCGGAACCAGCCCTACCGGATCCGGGACCTGAAGGTGAACGGGAAAGACCTCCTCGATGCCGGCATCCCCGAAGGGCCCATGGTGGGACAAATCCTTCAGGAACTGCTGGAGCTGGTGATGGACGAGGAAATCCCCAATGAAAAAAACGCGTTGATTGAAAAAGCGCGTTCCTGTCTCGAATTATAAGTCTCCATATAAAAAACGGCGCAAGGCTCATCGCTTTGCGCCGTTTTATTCATGTGTTTCAATCAGTCTTCCAGATCCACATCGCAGTTAGTGTAAACTTTCTGAACGTCGTCATCGTCTTCCAATGCCGCTACCAGCTTTTTCAGGTTGTTGATCACGTTTTCCGGCGGTTCGGAGGTCATGGTCGGCACCATGTCGATGTCGGATTCCAGCAGTTCGTAGCCCGCGTTTCTCAGGGCATCCGCCACTTCCGCGAAATCGTTCGGCTCCGTGAAGATTTCGAAGCTGTCTTCATTGACCGTCATGTCTTCCATCCCGGCGTCCATCCCGACCATCATCAGTTCGTCTTCGTCGATGTCGTCGGTCTTTTCGATGAGGATGTAACCTTTGCGGTTGAACATGTAGCCTACACAGCCCGGAACGCCCAGGTTCCCGCCATATTTATCGAAGTTGTGCTTTACCGCCGCCGTAGTCCGGTTTTTGTTGTCCGTCAGTGTTTCCACGATGATGGCCACGCCGCCGGGGCCGTAACCTTCGAAGGTGCCGCTTTCATAGGAATCTCCGCCCAGTTCGCCGGTGCCCTTCTTGATGGCTCTGGTGATATTGTCATTGGGCATGTTGATGGCTTTCGCCTTTTCAACAGCGTTCTTCAGCGCCATGTTGTATTCCATGTCGCCGCCGCCCTTTGCCGCCACTGTAATGGCTCTGGCATATTTCGTAAAGATCTGCGCTCTTTTCGCATCCTGTTTTTCTTTTCTTCCTGCGATGGTATTATGTCTTCCCATACTATTCTCCTAACCGGGCTCTCACCCTATAAAATGTACCTGAATATTATACACTATATTTCACCAAAGGTAAACTGTTAATTTCGCATGGAGTGGATCGGCGCCGGCATCCGTCCGCCTCTCTCCACCAGTTCATCGCATTTGAACGGATTCACGGCGATGATGGGTGCGCTGCCCAGCAGTCCGCCGAAGCTGACTTCGTCCCCCACCTTCTTGCCGATGGCCGGTACCAGCCGAACGGCGGTGGTCTTGTTGTTGATGACGCCGATGGCCGCCTCGTCGGCAATGATGCCGGAGATCGTAGCCGCAGATGTATCTCCCGGGATCGCGATCATATCCAGCCCCACGCTGCAGACGCAGGTCATGGCCTCCAGTTTTTCCAGTGTCAGTGCGCCGATGCGGGCTGCCTCGATCATCCCCTCGTCTTCACTGACCGGAATGAATGCACCGCTGAGTCCGCCTACATGGGAGGACGCCATGACGCCGCCTTTTTTGACCGCATCATTGAGCATGGCCAGGGCTGCCGTGGTTCCCGGCGCTCCGGCGTGTTCCAGCCCGATTTCCTCCAGAATCCGGGCAACGCTGTCCCCCACTGCCGGCGTGGGCGCCAAAGACAAATCTACGATGCCGAAGGGCACACCCAGCCGCCGGGAAGCTTCCGACGCCACCAGCTGGCCCATCCGGGTAATCTGAAAGGCAGTGCGTTTTACGGTACTGGCGACGACGTCAAAAGGTTCACCCTTGCAGGATTCCAATGCTTTCATCACGACGCCGGGGCCGCTGACCCCCACATTGATGACGCAGTCCGGCTCGCCGACACCATGGAAGGCACCGGCCATGAAGGGATTGTCCTCCACTGCATTGGCGAAGACCACCAGTTTGGCGCAGCCGATGCTGTCCCGGTCCGCAGTGCGCCGGGCGGTTTTGACGATGATTTCGCCCATTTCCTTTACCGCATCCATGTTGATGCCGGCCCTGGTAGAACCCACGTTGACGGAAGAACAGACGGTGTCGGTCACCGCCAGGGCTTCCGGAATGGACCGGATCAGAATCTCATCGCCAACCGTATAACCTTTATGCACCAGAGCGGAGAATCCGCCGATGAAGTTGACGCCCACTTCCTTGGCGGCCTTATCCAGCACCTGCGCATATTTCACATAGTCCTTTGCGCCGGACGCCGCTGCAACTAAGGAGATCGGCGTCACGGATATCCGCTTATGGATGATGGGAATGCCGAAGTCCCGTTCGATGGCTTCCCCCACCTCTACCAGTTTCCCGGCTTTCCGGATGATCTTCTGGTAGATCTTCCCGCAGGCCCGATCCGGATCGCTGTCGGCACAGTCCAGCAGGGAGATCCCCATGGTAATGGTACGGATGTCGAGTTTCTGGTTGTCGATCATGGACAGGGTCTGTAAAATGCTTTCATAATCAAACATAGTTCACCCTCCTCAGATCGAATTTATGGAGTCGAAGATCTGCTTGTGCTGAATCCGGATGTTCAGGTCCATTTCATCCCCGAGTTCCGACAGCTGTCTCTGGATCTCCTCAAATTTTTCGGTAGCGGCTGCAATATCCACGATCATGACCATGGTGAAATACCCATCCAGAATGGTCTGGCTCAGGTCCAGGATATTGACGTTGCAATCCACCAGGACTTTTGTCACCTTGTGGATGATGCCAACGCGGTCATTTCCCAGCACGGTAATTACTGCTTTTTCCATTTTTATCTCTCCTTCCATAGCGGTTTATCTTATTCTTATCCGGTTTTCTTATCTGCTTCCAACGCCTTTTTTCTCTCCATATTCTTGAAGGCCGTGGCCATCATGAGCTTGATCCGGTTCAGCTGATTGACTTCACTGGCGCCCGGGTCAAAGTCGATGGCGCAGATGTTGGACCATTCATTGTATTTGCGCATGGGCTTGATCATGCCCTTGCCGGTCACGTGGTTCGGCAGGCAGGCAAAGGGCTGCAGGCACACGATGTTCTCGATGCCCCGGTCCATCAGCTCCACCATCTCACCGGTCAGGAGCCAGCCCTCGCCGCACTGGCTGCCCATGGACAGGATGTTTTCCGCTTTTGCGGCCACTTCCTCTATTCGTTCGGGTACGGTAAAGCGTTTACTGCCCCCTAGTTCCGCCCGGACGATGTCCCGGACTTTTTCCGCCGCTTTCAGCGCCGTCATGTTGAAAGCCATGTCCTTGTAGGAACCCGCCAGTTTTTCGTAATTGAATTTCTTGTTGTAGAATCCGTACAGGAAGAAGTCCAGCATACCCGGTACAACGGCTTCGCCGCCTTCCCGTTCGATGGTTCCCACGATGTCGTTGTTGGCGCCCGGGTGATACTTCACCAGGATCTCCCCGACCACGCCGACCCTCGGCTTTTCGATGGTTTCATCGATCTCGAATTCTTCGAATTCCTTTATGATATGTCTCACGAGTTTGCGGAAGTTCACGAGTCCGGCGGACTTCACTTCTTCCTTCATGAGTTCATTGCATTCTTCGTACAACGCGTCCGCCGAGCCCGGCACCACCTCGTAAGGCCGCACCCGGTACAGGAGTTCAGTGATCAGGTCCCCCAGCAGCAGCGCTTTCACGGCTTTGATGATCATGCCCGCACCAATATGGAAACCGGGGTTTTTCTCCATGCCCACCAGGTTGAAGGAGATGACCGGAATGTGCCCCAGGCCCATCTGCTTCAGCGCATAGCGCAGCAGGGCAATGTAATTGCTGGCCCGGCATCCGCCGCCGGTCTGGCTCATCATCAGCGCCAGGTGATCGGTATCGTACTCCCCGGACTGAACCGCACGGATCATCTGACCCAGGGAAACGATGGTCGGATAGCAGGCATCGTTGTTGATGTATTTGAGCCCCCACTCGATATCCTCCCGGGTGGTGTTGGGCAGGAGCCTCACGTCGTAGCCTTCGCTCCGCAGCAGCGTTTCAATCAGGGTGAAGTGATACGGCGCCATCTGCGGCATCAGCAGCGTGTAATCCTTCCGCATTTCTTCCGTGAAAGGAACCCGATTCACATAAGGTTCATCACTGGCCTGCGGCTTTATCCCGTTTCTTTCCCGGTCTTCCGTCGCCACTTTCAGGGAACGGATCCGGATCCGCGCCGCGCCCAGGTTGGAGCCTTCGTCGATTTTGATAACGGTATAGAGTTTGTTGTTCAGATCCATGATCTCGTTGACCTGGTCGGTGGTAACGGCGTCCACACCGCAGCCGAAGGAGTTGATCTGGATCAGTTCCATATCATCGTTCCGGCAGACGATTTCCGCCGCCCGGTACAACCGCGAATGATACATCCACTGGTTCAGCACCCGGAACTTCCGCTCGTCCTCGCTCATCCAGGCCACGGAGTCTTCCGTGACCACCGCCATCCCATAGGAGGTGATGATCTCATCCAACCCGTGGTTGATTTCCGGATCCAGGTGGTAGGGACGGCCCGCCAGCACAACGACTTTCCGGCCCAGTTCCCGGGATTCCTCGATGATCTCCCGAGCCTTATTCCGAACATCGTTTTTGAAGCGCTGGTCTTCTTTTTCCGCTGCCTTCACGGCTTCCCGGACTTCCTTTAAAGTCAGTCCGAATTCCGAGCCCTTGTAATGCTCATAAAACCGCAGTGCCAGCTTGTCTTTATCATGATAGGGCATAAAGGGGTGGTCAAACCACACACCGTATTCCCCGAAACATTCGTCCATGTTGTTTCCCACCACTTCCGGGTAGGTGGCCACGATGGGACAGTTGTAATGGTTATCTCCCCGCGGGTCCTCCTTGACCTCGTGGTTGATGGAGGGATAGAAGATGTGCTTGATCCCGTCGTTGACCAGGCTCCGGATGTGGCCGTGAACCAGTTTCGCCGGATAGCAGGCCGTATCGGAGGAAATGGTGTCGATCCCCAGTTCGTAAATGCTCTTGGAGGAATGGGGCGACAGGACCACCCGGAAGCCGAGTTTGGTGAACAGGGTAAACCAGAACGGGTAGTTCTCGTACATGTTCAGCACCCGGGGTATGCCCACGGTGCCTCTTTTCGCTTCCTTTTCCGTTAAAGGCTCGTAATCGAAGAGCCGTTTGAATTTATACTGATAGAGGTTCGGAACCTCCTGCTTTTCCGTCTGGATGCCGGCGCCTCGCTCGCAGCGATTGCCTGTAATGAAGCGCTTGCCGCCGGGGAAGGTGTTGATGGTCAGCAGGCAGTGGTTTTCGCAGAGCCCGCACCGGGCGGTTTTCACTTCCGCCGAAAAGTCCTTCAGTTCCTCCGGGCGGATCAGGGTGGACACGTGTCCTTCCTCCCAGCGTTCCCGGCCCAGAATGGCCGCACCGAAAGCACCCATGATTCCGGAAATGTCGGGACGCACCACGTCCCTGCCCAGGATCTGCTCGATGCTTCTCAGAACCGCATCATTCAGGAAAGTACCTCCCTGTACCACGATCTTGTCCCCGGCCTCTTCGGGATTCCGGAGCTTGATGACCTTATACAGGGCGTTTTTGATAACCGAATAGGACAGTCCCGCCGACACGTCGCCGATGGTAGCGCCCTCTTTCTGGGCCTGCTTCACCTTGGAATTCATGAATACCGTGCAGCGGGTCCCCAGGTCCACCGGTTCTTTCGCATTCAGCGCCTTGTCCGCAAATTCCGACACGCTCAGGTTCATGGACTTGGCGTAAGTCTCGATGAAGGAGCCGCAGCCGGACGAACAGGCCTCGTTCAGCAGGATATTATAGATATATCCCTCTTTCACCATCATGCATTTCATGTCCTGACCGCCGATATCCAGGATAAAGGTCACGCCGGGCATGAAGAAATTGGCCGCCTTGAAATGGGCCATGGTTTCGATCTCGCCGAAATCCGCCCCGTAAGCCGCCTTGATCAGGGCTTCCCCGTAACCGGTGGAAACCGCGTTGGCGATGTATGCGCCTTCCGGAATCCGCGGGAACAGTTCCCGAAGCATTTCTCCGGCAGCTTCCAGGGGTTTCCCTTCGTTGTTCTTATAGAAGGAATACAGCAGCCGGCAGTCCTTATCGATCAGAGCAGCCTTGGTGGTGGTGGAACCGGCGTCGATGCCCAGGTATAAGGGGCCTTCCGCCATTTCGAGTTCCGCCCGTTCCACACGGTCTTTCCCGTGGCGCGCCGCGAATTCCACATAATCCTCTTCCGTCTCAAAAAGAGGCGGCAGGTACCGGGTCGCGGAAGCGTCCTGGGTCTTGCTGTTCTTCAGTTTCTCGTTGATTTCGCTGATCCGAACGCTCTGAGTTTCTTCGCTGCACATCAGGGCCGCCCCCATGGCAACGTAGAAATGGGCATCTTCCGGGAAGATGATCTCCTCGTCTTTCAGATTCAGGGTCTCGATGAACCGTTTCCGAAGTTCCGGCAGGAAGTGCAGGGGTCCGCCCAGAAAGGCTACGTTGCCTTTGATGGTCCGGCCGCAGGCCAGACCGGTAATGGTCTGGTTCACCACCGACTGGAAAATAGAAGCCGCAATGTCTTCCTTCCTCGCGCCTTCGTTGATCAGCGGCTGGATGTCCGTCTTTGCAAAAACGCCGCAGCGGGCCGCTATTGGGTAGATTCGCTCCGCGCTTTTGGCGAATTCGTTGAGTCCCATGGAATCCGTATTCAGCAGCACCGCCATCTGGTCGATGAATGCGCCGGTACCGCCGGCGCAGGTGCCGTTCATTCTCTGTTCAATGGAGGGCTTGTAGAAGGTGATCTTCGCATCTTCTCCCCCCAGTTCAATGGCCACATCCGTGTGCGGGATGAACGTCTCTATGGCTTTGCTGCAGGAAATGACTTCCTGGGCAAAGGGCTGCTCCAGGATGTTGGCCAGGGCCAGCCCGCCGGAACCCGTTATAGTCACGCGGATCTCCGGATCGTTCATTTCCCGGGCCGCTTCCTCCAGCAGTTCCGACACCTTCTCAAAAATGTTGGAAAGATGCCGGTCATACCGTTTGTATATCAATTCGTTGTCGGCATTCAGCACTGCCAGCTTGACGGTAGTGGATCCCACATCAATGCCGATTCTCAATGCCTGCTCACTCATTCTTTCCATTCTCCTTATAAAACTCCAACGCTTTCGCCCGGACGATGTCCATGGCATTGTTGACGGTGAAACTGTGGTCTGCTCCTTCCACCGGAATCAGGCTGATTCCGAACTTTTCCGCGAACGCTGCCGCATCCGCAAAGGGAGCTGTTTCATCCGCCGTCCCGTGGATCATCCGCAGGGCCATGCCCTCCGGTTTTCTGAAATCCCGGAACAGATCGATCTTCTTCAGGTCGTCCCAGAATTCCCGGTACACGTGAAGCGGCTTCACATAACCTTCGTCCGCCACCACATAACCCTTGTCCTTCATTTCCTGAAGCAGATCCTCATCTTCCATCCAGCGGTCCACGATGCTGGGCATGTCCACCGCGCTGCACCTTAGAAAACTCATCTTTCCGGTTGGTTTCCGGCTGCTCAGGTACAGGAGGTTGATAAAAGCACCGAAACTGGAGGAAAAATAACCGATGGTTTTCTCCGGGAAGCATTCCCGTACCATTTCCTCCACACTCTGAAGATCTTTCAGGCAGTTTTCAATGCGAAAGTCCTCCCCTTCCGCCGGGCTCTCCCCATGGGCCGGGAAATCATAGCGCACCGATGCGATGCCGCCATTCTTCAGTTTTTCCGCCACAGTCGTCGCCGTGGTGCTTTCCTTGCTGCTTCCGAAGCCGTGGCTGATGATGACCAGCAGGTCTTCATCACCGCTTCCTTCAAAAACATAGGGAATCTCATATCCCTGTTTGCTGATTAGTTTTTCCATCTTCACTCTCTGTTCTCCACTCTCTAATCTCCAATTTTCAGTCTAAAAAGGATGTGAGCAAGTCTGTAAGCCGGGTTCTGTCTCAGACAGCCATCTATCTAGGCCCATCGTTGCCAAAGGGCTCAAGCGATCTACCTTACGGACCGGCAGCGAGCAGCCGCCTTTTGCGGTCCTTCTTGATCTTGCTCCGGGTGGGGTTTACAAGGCCGGTATGTCTCCACACCGCCGGTGAGCTCTTACCTCGCCGTTTCACCCTTACCTGATAAATCAGGCGGTTTGCTTTCTGTTGCACTTTCCTTAGAGTCGCCTCCACCGGACGTTATCCGGCACCCTTGCTCTGTGGAGCCCGGACTTTCCTCGTGGGAAGACCCACGCGACTGTCCGACTTACTCACATCAAATGATTATTATATCATTTCAGGCGTTTGTTTTCAAGATTCGCTCCTGTCTGACTGCCTCGTCAGCCGTTTGCGGGAATCTCCTTCAGCCAGTTTTCCTGGGACGCTGAGGGAATCACTCTCACCCGGCCGCCCGCTGCTGCCTGAAGCTTTTCCGCCATGTTTTTGTTGAAATAGATTTCCGTTCCGTAATGCCCGGCATCGATGAGTGCGATTCCGAGCTGCAATGCCCGCTGTGCGTCGTGGTATTTGACGTCCCCGGTCACCAGCACGTCACAGCCCAGCTTCGCCGCCCCGTCCAGCAGGTCTGCCCCGGCTCCGGTGCAGATTCCCACGGTCCGGATCATCTTCTCGTCATCGCCGCTGTACCGCAGACCTTTTCCCCCAGTGATCTTCCGGTCCGCCAGTTCACAGAACTGCCGGAGCGTGACAGGTCTCATCAGGATCCCCGTCCGCATCACGGGCGTCTGTTCCGGCGTTTTGATGTCCGCCAGACCGATCAGCTCGGCCAGGTAATCGTTGTTGCCCCCGGCACAGGAATCAAAGGAGGTATGGGCGGCGTAAACCGAAATATTGTTCCGGATCAGTTTGATCAGGTAACGGCCCACCGCATCCTCCCGCGATACGCAGCGGATCGGAGCAAAAATCATGGGATGGTGGCTGACGATGAATTCGCAGTCCTCCTGGATCGATTCCTCGATCGTCTCGCTGCAGATATCCAGGCACACCAGTACGCGGTTGATCTCCCGGTGGCCCACATCCAGCTGGATCCCGGTATTGTCCCAGTCCTCCATCAGTTCCTTCGGAGCAATGGACTCAATACAGCGGATCAGTTCTTCTTTCGTCATTGACATAATTCAGTATCCTCTCCAGGGATTGCAGCTTCTCTGCAATTTCCCGGCTTCTTTCCTTCGCTTCTGTTGAATCGGACCGGCAGGCTCCGTCCAGGATCTCCTGAAGGATCTCCTTCTTCCAGCGGATCTGATCCGGCAGATTCGGGTCCTTCCTTCGAATCAGGTGCTGGCCGATCTCATACTGTTCTTCCGCACCTTTGAAATAGGCTTCCTTTTTCTTCAGGGCTTCTTCCGGACTACCGAAAGCGCCTTCCGTTTCCACCAGCAGGATTTCCCATACGAACCGGCTTTCCCGGACCAGTTTCTCATCGGCAATGGCAAAGCCGTTGTCCAGCAGCCATTTCCGGAGTTTGTCCTGGGCGTTTCTCGGCTGCAGCAGGAATCGTTTAACCGAGAGCGTCTTCTCCGGATCATCCGATAGGATATCGATCATGAGAAGTCCGCCCATTCCGGCGATGACCGCCGTGTCTGCTTCGCCCTTTCCGATTACTTTCAGCCCGTCCCCTTTGCGCAGGAAGATCCCACTGTCATCGCCTTCCAGCCAGCGGTCCAGGTGGTCTCTCATTTTCTGCAGCGGACCTTCATGGATGTCCCCCGCCACGATATAGTCCGACCGTCCGGTCTGCTTCAGCCAGATGGGAATGTATCCGTGGTCCGTGCCGATATCCGCTACCCGGCTTCCGGGTTCGATCCAGTCGGCGATGCCCTGCAGGCGCTCCGACAGGCGGATCATTATTCCAGATAGTCCCTGAGTTTTTTGCTCCGGCTGGGGTGGCGGAGCTTCCGCAGGGCCTTTGCTTCGATCTGACGAATCCGCTCACGGGTAACGTCAAACTGCTTTCCGACTTCCTCCAGGGTACGGGCCCGGCCGTCTTCCAGGCCGAACCGGAGTTTCAGCACTTTCTGTTCCCTCTCGGTCAGGGTATCCAGCACTTCCATCAGCTGTTCCTTCAGCATGGAGAAGGCCGCCGCTTCCGCCGGTGCCGGCACGTCGTCGTCCGGGATGAAGTCGCCCAGATGGCTGTCTTCCTCTTCACCGATAGGGGTTTCCAGGGAAACCGGTTCCTGGGCGATTTTCAGGATCTCCCGTACTTTTTCCTCCGGAATGTCCATTTCTTTCGCGATTTCCTCCGGTGTGGGCTCCCTGCCGTTTTCCTGCAGGAGCTGCCGGGAGATCCGCACCAGTTTGTTGATGGTCTCTACCATGTGCACCGGGATCCGGATCGTCCGGGCCTGGTCGGCGATGGACCGGGTGATGGCCTGACGGATCCACCAGGTGGCATAGGTACTGAACTTGTAGCCCTTCCGCCAGTCGAATTTGTCCACGGCCTTGATCAGCCCCAGGTTCCCTTCCTGGATCAGGTCCAGGAACAGCATTCCACGGCCGACATAACGCTTGGCGATGCTGACTACCAGACGCAGGTTCGCCTCGCAGAGCTGCTTTTTGGCTTCCTCGTCCCCTTCTTCCATCCGCTTCGCCAGTTCGATTTCCTGTTCCGCTGTCAGCAGCGGTACCTTGCCGATCTCCTTGAGATACATCCGCACCGGGTCATCCACGTTGATGCCCTTCGGAAGACTCAGGTCGATCTCCACCTCTTCTTCGTCATCGATGCCGCCCACGGGCTGATCGTCGTCGTCCATGTCCATCTCTTCATTCTGGCCGGGATCGTCGCTCATCAGTTCCACGCCGTGCGCCATCAGGGTGTCGTAGACGAATTCCATCTGGTCCTTGTCCAGCTCCAGGCTTTCCAGGGATTCCGCGATCTCCAGGTAGGTTACCTTTTCGTTCTTCCTGGCGGTCTCCAGAAAGGCTTTGAACACCTCCATCTGCTTTTCGTCCATCAAGGGTTTTCTTTCTTCACTCATCTTCCGCTGCTCCTTTCGTTCAGGGTTTTTATCTCCTTGCCGATTTCCATCAGATCCCGGGACAATGCCCGGATCCGTTCGGCGTCTTCCTCTTCATTCAGTATTTCCAGCACCTTGGTGATCTCCGCCTGGCGCTTTGTCAGGGAATCCAGACGGATTTTCCGGAAACACTCCTTCATCACGGTTTCCTCATCCCCGGCCAGGACTTCGGCGGTCTCGATGCTCCGCAGCAGCCGTTCCTCCGGCTCCCGCAGTCCGTCGCACAGGGCGCCCAGGTCCAGTTCACCGCTTTCCCCGGACTGCATCACCAACTGCTCAAAAATGTGTTCATATCCGCTGCCGTAAAAATATTCGCTGACCTCATCGTTTCCCGCGATCGCCAGGATCAGTTCCGGGTGGGTGAGCATCAGTTTCACCAGAAGCCGCAGCACCGGTGTTTTTTTCTCATCGATCCGGAAGGGCTCCTCCATGGATTCGCCCGGCTGCGGAGGCGGCGTGGGCGGGGGATCTTTTGTCCCTCCCTGTTCCACTTCGCGCCGGATGGCGCTTTCGGAAATGCGGGTCATCTCCGCCACGCTTTTAATGTATGCGTCCTGCTCCACCGGCGATCGGACTTTTCTCAGTTCCCCGCTGATTTCCTCCAGGAAGCCGATTCCGCCTTCCGTGGTGGAAAGATCGTAGCGGGCGCCGATGGTCTTCACCTTGTATTCCATAAAGGAAACGGCCTGATCCATTCGTTCCTCAAAGGCCTTTTTCCCGAATTTGCGGATGTACTCGTCCGGGTCCTTACCGCCTTCGATCTGCAGCACCTTCACTTTCAGACCGGCATCCCGGAGAATATCAATTCCCCGCAGGGTGGCCGCCTGCCCGGCCCGGTCCGAATCATAGGACAACACCACGGTGTCGGCGTAGCGTTTCAGAAGCTTTGCCTGCTCCGGCGTCAATGCCGTTCCCAGGGAGGCCACGGCGATTTCGATGCCGGCTTCCACCAGGGAGACCACGTCCATGTAGCCTTCCACCACCAGCGCCAGGTTCTGTTTTCGAATGGCGCTTTTGGCCAGGTTCAGTCCGTACAGGTTGTCCTTCTTTTTGAAGATTTCCGATTCCGGGGAATTCAGGTATTTGGGCGTGCTGTCGTCGATGGCACGGCCTCCAAAACCGATGACCTTGTCCCGGGCGTTAAATATCGGGAAAATGACCCGGTTGCGGAACTTGTCGTAGACCCGTCCGTTTTTGCCGGCGGACAGAAGACCCGTTTCAAGTCCCTCTTCCCGGGGCAGTTTCTGCTTTTCCAGGAAGTCCGCCATATCCTGCCACTGGTCCTTTGCGTAACCGATGCCGAACTTTTTGGCCGTCTCCGGCGAAATGCCCCGTTTCACGACGTAGCGGATGCCCGGATTATCGCCGTCCCGCAGATTTTTGTAAAAATGCCTCGCCGCCTGCCGGGACAGGTCGTACAGCCGGTCCCGCTTTTCCTCCTGGGCCTTGCTGCCGCTGCCGCGTTTGAACTCCAGTCCCGCCCGGTCCGCCAGTTTTTCCACCGCGTCCAGGAAATCCAGGTTTTCCATCTGCTGCACAAAGGTGATCACGTCGCCGTGGGCACCGCAGCCGAAGCAATGATAAAACTGCTTGTCCTGGGAAACGTTAAAGGATGGCGTCTTCTCCCCGTGGAAGGGACACAGCCCCTTGTAATTGCTGCCGGCTTTTTTCAGAGGCACGTAGGAACCGATGACGTCCACGATATCGATATTCGATTTGATCTGTTCTACAATATCACTCATATTCCACTCTTCAATCTTTAATCTCTGATCCTCATTCTTTCCCCGTCGTCTTAGTCTCCGAAATGCGGCATAAATATCCCTTCATAGGTGCGGATGGCCTGCCGGTCCGTCATGGAGGCAATGGCGTCCTTCACCGCTTCCCGGATACCCCACTCAGGAATCAGCGCATAGTACTCCGGATTCATTTCCTCAGGGTGCTCCAGAAAGTATTCGTACAGCTGGGTCACAATCCGGTCGATCTGCTCCATTTCGGACTGCCGCAGGGGCGCCCTGTATACGTTTTTGAACATGAAGCTTCGCAGCCCGTTCATGGCTTCCAGCCGTTCCGGGCTCATCTGGATCTCGGGTTTTCCCTCGCTGCTTTCCATCAGATCCGTCACCAGGGTATTGATCCGGGCGCTGTGGGTCTCTCCCAGCACCGCCAGGTATTCCTCCGGCAGGTCTTCGAATTTCAGCACGCCGCCCCGCAGGGCGTCGTCAATGTCATGGTTGATGTAAGCCACCCGGTCGCTGATTTTCACCACCTGTCCCTCCAGGGTCATGGGTTTCACGGGACCGGTGTGGTTCAGTATTCCGTCCCGGACTTCTTTCGTCAGATTCAGCGGTTTTCCGGAAGGGCTCTTCTCCAGCACTTCCACTACCCGCAGGCTCTGGACATTGTGATGAAAACCTCCCGGATGGATTTTGTTCAGCACGTGCTCACCGCTGTGACCGAAAGGGGTGTGCCCCAGGTCATGGCCCATGGCGATGGCTTCCGTCAAATCTTCGTTCAGGGCCAGCCCACGGGCAATCGTCCGGGAAATCTGGGCGACTTCCAGGGTGTGGGTCAGCCGGGTCCGGTAATGGTCGTTTTCAGGCGCAATAAAAACCTGGGTCTTATGCATCAGCCGCCGCAGTGCGGTAGAATGGATGATGCGGTCCCGGTCTCTCTGATACTCCGACCGAACCCCGCATTTTTCCTCCGGCAGATCTCGCCCCAGGGTCTCCGCCGCCTTTGCTGCGAAAGGCGACAGTCTTTCGTATTCCAGTTGTTCGTATTGTTCTCTTGTGATCATGCGTACTCCTTATCCCTTTTTGTTCCTTCTCTCTATTTATTCTCCTTTCGTCGCAGATTTCCTTTTTTTATTATAAAAAAACGGGAGAAAGTTTTTCACCACTGTCTCCCGTCTCCAATCATCAATTATTAATCTCCCTTACAAAAGCCCTTCCACCACCGGGCGGTCCCCGTAAAACGATGCGATGCTGCAGAAGGTCGGGCTGAGGCGGGCCGGGATCCGGTCCGTCGGCACAAAGCCTTTTTCCGTGTACTGGAAAATCATCAGGTCTTTTTCAAAGAAGAACGAAACATAGGTTTCGTATGCCTGGGCTTTCCTCCTTCTGAAATCCAGGGAAACCCCGAAGTCTTCATGAAGTGCATCCATGATGATTCTTTCCGCCTCCTCTTCCAGGTAAGGAACGGGAAGGTAAAACACCACCGGGTCGTACAGAAACAGGTTTTTCTCCCGGCCCAGAAGGTGCAGATAGGCGATGATGTCCTGTTCGATCTGGGAAGAAGCCTCCTCCCGGGGAACGCTGCTGAGATCGTCCAGCTCTGCCGGCCCGTATCCCCGAAGGGCCTGGCGAATTTCCAGGGCGTTTCCGGGCCGCTGGTAGGCGCCGCCGAATTCATAGATATTCCCGCTGCCGGTACGCAGCACCCGTTCCGATGTCTTCTGCAGTTCGCGGGTGGCGGATTCCCCCAGGATACGCTTGAAATCGATGCTGTACTCTTCCGTATAGGCGTCGTCCTCCCCGTGAGTCTCGCTTACGGGTTTCTTGTACTTCTCGCCGCTGGACTTCCGGAGAAACCACTCGGAAACATTCAGGTATTCCCGAAGGTAGTTTTCGTAATTGTAATCTTCGATTTTCCGGCTGTCCCGGAGGATGTTATCCAGGATAAAGCCTGCGGGAAGCACCGTTTCCCGGAGCGCACCGTTTCGTTCCATCGTCCTTTCCTTTCTGTTGTTTCATCGCTTTTTCTTTATTATAGTCAATCCCGGCGGTTTATACAACCAAAATCAGTAATAAGCGGTTGCAACCGCCTCGTTCCCTAATGTATAATTAAGGTAATCGTTATTGAATCAATGAATAACATTCCAAGGAGTTTATTATGTATTTAGACAACACCGTATATATGGGTCTTGCGGAAGACCAGCGGGTCCTCCTGGATCCGAAAATGTGCAACCGGCACGGCCTGATCGCCGGCGCCAGCGGCACCGGCAAAACCATCACCATGAAAGTCATGGCAGAGTCCTTCTCCGACGCCGGCATCCCGGTATTCCTCTGCGACGTCAAGGGCGACGTTTCCGGCATCTGCACGCCGGGGGAAGACTCCGAAGGAATGCAAAAGCGAATTGACAAGTTCGGAATCCGTGACGATTTCGAATTTAAAAGCTATCCTGCCACCTTCTGGGACATCTACGGCGAGAACGGCCACCCCATCCGGGCCACTGTTTCCGACATGGGGCCGGAGCTCCTGTCCCGGATCCTGGGACTCACGCCGGCCCAGGAAGGGGTCCTGAACATTGTCTTCCGGATCGCAGACGACAAGGGCCTCCTGCTGATCGATCTCAAGGACCTGCGCTCGCTCCTGAGCTATGTGGGCGATCATAAGGATGAATACACCACCACCTACGGCAATATCGCCACCCAGTCCCTGGGAGGCATCGTTCGTTCCCTGCTGCCCCTGGAATCCCAGGGAGGCGACCTCTTTTTCGGCGAGCCCGCCCTGGACATCCACGACTGGATCCGGACCACCTACGACGGCCGGGGGATGATCAATGTGCTGGATTCCGTGAAGCTGGTGCAGAACCCCACCCTGTACGCCACCTTCCTGTTATGGATGATGTCCGAACTCTTCGAACAGCTGCCGGAAGTGGGCGACATGGAAAAACCGAAGCTGATCTTCTTCTTCGATGAAGCGCACATGCTCTTTACCGACACACCGAAAGTCATGGTACAGAAAATCGAACAGGTCGTTAAGCTGATCCGGTCCAAAGGCGTGGGCATCTTCTTCGTGACCCAGAGTCCCAGCGACATCCCGGACAGCGTGCTGGCGCAGCTCTCCAACCGTGTGCAACACGCCCTGAGAGCCTATACCCCGGCGGAACAGAAAGCCATTACCGTGGCGGCACGGTCCCTGCGGGCCAACCCCGCTTTCAAGGCGGAAGAGGTGATTACGGAACTGGGCGTGGGCCAGGCACTGGTCTCCTTCCTGGACAGCGAGGGTATTCCCCAGATCGTCCAGAAAACTTCCATCATTTGCCCCCAAAGCCTGATGGCTCCGGCGGATCCCGGCGACCGGGCCAAATCCGTGCAGAATGACGGCATGGCAAAATACGATGAAATGGTGGATAACCTGTCCGCCTTTGAAATGCTGGAGGAACAGAAGGCCAAGGACGAGGAACAGGCGAAGAAAGACGCCGAAATCGAAGAGCTGAAAAAACAGCTGGAAGAAGAAAAGAAAAAACAGGAAAAGGCTGCGGAAGCCGCTGCAAAGAAAGCGGAAAAGGAAGCGGAAGCAGCCGCCAAAAAAGCGGAGCGTGAACGGGAAGCCCAGGCCAAGAAGGAAGCCGCCCGGGCGGAGCGCCGCCGTCAGCAGATCGAGCGCCAGCTCATCAGCACCGGCGCACAGATCCTGAAGCGCGGGATCCTGAATACACTGAAGAGATAGTCTGGAACATGAAGAACATCGAGCAAAAAACCCGGAGCAGATGCTCCGGGTTTTACTTTGTCCGGGTGTCTCATTTTTTACATTTCCAGCTGTTTGACGAAATCCTCCATCACGCCGGAGATTTTGATCTGCTGGGGGCAGACCTTCTCGCAGCTTCCGCAGGCGATGCAGGCGGAAGGCTGTTTTTCCGGCGGCACCGCACCCATGGCCATGGGCGCAATGAAGCCGAAGAGTCCTCCCCGTACCGTCAGGGTGTGTTCGTTGTAAAGTTCTATCAGCCGGGGGATATCCAGCCCGATCGGACAGTGATCCGTGCAGTAATGGCAGGCGGTGCAGGGCACCAGCCGTTCGTCCGCCATTTCTTCAGCGATAGCCATCAGGGCATCCATCTCCTGTTCATTCAGGGGTTTGTCCTCCTCAAAGGTGGCAATGTTCGCCCAAAGCTGCTCTTCGTTGGACATGCCAGAGAGGATGACCTTCACCTCCGGCAGGGACTGCAGAAAGCGGAACGCCCAGGCGGGAACGGTCTCCCCCGGCCGCAGTTCCTTCAGTGTTTTCTCCTGCGCCTCTGATACTTTGGCCAGCCGTCCGCCCCGCAGGGGCACCATGACCCATACGGGAATGCCGTATTCCGTCAGCAGTTCAACTTTTGCCCGTCCATGCTGGAATTCCCAGTCCAGGTAATTGAGCTGCAGCTGGCAGAACTCCATTTCACTTCCGTATATTTCAAGGAACTGTTTCATCGCCGGCAGTTCCCCGTGACAGGAAAAGCCCAGGCAGCGAATCCGTCCGGCTTTTTTCTGTTCCAGCAGGTAATCCATGATCCCGTACTGCGGGTCCAGGTACTGGTTCACATTCAGCTCGCAAACGTTGTGGAGCATGTAAAAATCGAAATAATCCAGGCCCGTCTTTTTCAGCTGCGCTTCGAAGATTTCCTTCACCTTCGGCATGTTCGTCAGGTCATAGCCCGGGAACTTGGTTGCAAAAAAGTAGGAATCCCTGGGGTATTTACGCAGTGCTTCCCCCATCACTTCCTCGGAGTGCTCTCCGTGGTAGCCCCAGGCGGTATCGTAGTAGTTGATGCCCTTTTCCATGGCGATATCCACCATCTTCACGGTCTGCGGAACATCGATTTTTCCGTCGTCTCCGTCAATTACCGGCAGCCGCATGGCCCCAAATCCCAGCTGGGACAGCTGCATACCCTTGAATTCTTTATAAATCATGGTCCTTCTCCTCGATCATTTTTTTAAGGATTATACTGGAGAACAGGCCCGGTGTCAACCTCGGCTGCCTCCAGCTTCGCCCGGAAGCTGATCGTTCGCGGAGTATCCATGGAATCGAATTTCACCACGTGGGCGCCCTTCTCCCGGTCCACCGCAATGACCGTACCGATGCCCATGATGGGATGCCGCACCCGCCGGCCGGTCTCAAAGCCTTCCGGTTCCCTGTCCGGCAGGAACTGCTCGTTTGCGGCGATATATCGGCGGGCGTCTTTGATCAGTTCTTCCCGGGGTTCTTCCGTATATTCCATGCATTCCGGACCGATGTCCAGCAGAAAACGCGAAGGATACCGGGGGGATCCGTCCAGGTTCCGCCCTTCCGCTTCGGACAGAAACAGCCGGTTCTCCGCCCGGGTCACCGCAACGAAAGCCAGGCGGCGCTCCTCCTCCATGCCGGGGTGAGTCCGGACTTTCCGGGAGGGAAAGATTCCTTCGTTCATCTCGCAGAGGAACACGTTGGGGAATTCCAGCCCCTTGGCGGCGTGAACTGTCATCATCTTTACCTTGTCGGCACTCCCTTCCGCATCGCTGTTGGTGAACAGCGCAATGTGGGACAGGTAATGCTCCAGGGTGACTTCCTCCCCGCAGGTGGTCTCGTATTCGTAAACGGACTGTTTCAGTTCCGCCAGGTTGTCCAGCCGTTCCTGGCTTCCCTCTGTCCGCAGCATTTCCTCATAACGGCTTTTGTCCAGGATCTCCGACAGCAGTTCGGAGACCGGGCGCTCTTCGTAGTTGTGGGAAAAGGCTTCAATGAGTTTTACGAAGCCTGCTGCCTTTGTCCCCCGGAAGAGGTCCTCTTCCAGACTCCGCTGCAGCGCGGTATACAGGGAACACCGGTTCCGCTCCGCATAATCCTGCAGGAATCGCATCCGCCGCTCCCCGATGTTCCGCTTTGGAACGTTGACGATCCGCCGGAAGGACAAATCGTCCCTGTAGGCGATCATCCGAAGGTAGGACAGGGCGTCCTTGACCTCCATCCGCCCGAAAAAGGGAACCCCGCTGTAAATCGTATAGGGAATCTCGCGTTTGCGAAAAACCTCCTCCAGCGTCCGGGTCACGTAATGCGCCCGGTACAGGACCGTCATCTTCCGGTAATCGTCCCCTTTTTCATGAAGTTCCGCGATCCGGTCCGCAATCCACTCCGCCTCCTTCCCGGCATTCCGGGCATGGTGGCACAATACCGCAGGTCCTTCCGGCAGGGTCGGAACCAGGTCCTTTTCGATCCGCAGCCTGTTTTTGCCGATCAGGGAATTGGCCGCAGACAGGATCTGGGGCGTGGAACGGTAATTCTGCATCATCATGATCGTCTTCGTCCCGGGATACTGCTTGTCGAAATCCAGCAGATACCGGACGTTCGCCCCGCGCCAGGTATAGATAGTCTGGTCCGGATCCCCGACGATGAACAGGTTTTTGTGATACCCGCAGAGCACCGTCATCAGCTCGTACTGCAGGCTGTCGATGTCCTGGAACTCATCGATCATGATGTATTCCAGCCGCTGCTGCCACTTGAGCCGGATGTCCGGATTCTGCTCAAATATGTACAGGCTGAACTTGATCAGATCGTTGTAATCCAGCCCAAAGCACTTCTTCTCCTGGTAGAGGTAGCCGTAAAAAATAATGTCGTCCGTGGACACTGCCTGAAGGTACTTCTCCTTCAGTTCCTCCAATGACATACGGATCATGTCCAGGTAATACTGCGGTTTCCGTTTTAGCTTTTGGATCTCGATCATGTCCCGGGCATCGCTGAAAGTCCTTTCCCGCAGTGTCAGCCCCCTCTCCTCATAAATGATCTTCAGCATATCGTTGATATCGGAATTATCCAGTACCAGGAAGCTCTTCGGATACTGGACCGCGTAGCTGTCCTCCTGCAGCACGGACACGCAGAAGCCGTGAAAGGTGTTGATGTACCCGGTGTCGTTGTCACCGGTGAGGTTGTGGATCCGCTGGCGCATCTCATTGGCCGCCTTGTTTGTAAAAGTCACGCAGAGGATATTGCCCGGCAGGATCCCCATGGCGCCCACCAGATAGGCAAACCGGTGCGAAAGGGCCCGTGTTTTCCCGGATCCCGCTCCGGCAATGACCCGCACAAATCCCTCTGTCGTCGTGACTGCTTCGTATTGGGCCGCATTCAATCCCTCGGTCAGGTTTTCTGTTTTCATATATTGATCGTTCATTTGATGATCCTCCAAAATCGAACAAAAGCACAGAACGTATGTTCTGTGCTTTAAAGATACCATATTCACGGGAAAATGTCAAATGAGCCGTTCCGGTTTTATTCCGACGCCTGCTTCAGATACCTTCCTGTTTTTGACGCTTCACAGGACAGGATCTCTTCCGGCGTCCCCTCGAAGATGATCTCTCCTCCTTCGGTTCCTCCTTCCGGACCCATGTCGATGATCCAGTCCGCCTGGGCCACCAGTTCCAGCCGGTGCTCCACCATCACCACCGTGTTCCCGTTGTCCACCAGCCGGCGAAGAAGAGCCAGCAGCTTTTCCACGTCTTTATTGTGCAGACCCGTGCAGGGTTCGTCCAGAATATAGACCTGGCCGTTTTTGTGAAGTTCACTGGCCAGCTTGACCCGCTGGACCTCCCCGCCCGACAACGTGCTGGTCGGCTGCCCCAGGGTCAGGTATTCCAGTCCCACGTCCATCATGCTCTGAAGAAGCGTTCGGATCTTCGGGGTTTCGAAGAATTCCATCGCCTCTCCGATGGTCAGCTCCATCACCTCTTCGATATTCAGCCCTTTATACCTATAGGACAGGGCGGTGGGATTGTATCTTCTGCCTCCGCATTCCTCGCAGGTGACAGTCACCGGTTCGGCAAAGGCCATCTCGTAGGAAATCTGTCCCTTTCCCTTGCAGATCGGACAGCCTCCCTTGGAGTTAAAAGAGAACCACGCTGCGCTCACCTTATTCGTTTTGGCGAAAACCTTCCGAATCTCGTCCATGACCCCGGTATAAGTCGCCGGTGTGGACCGGATGGAGGTGCCGATGGGCTTCTGGTCGATGACGATGGCACCCGGATACCGTTCCGGGAATTCGTAGCGCATCAGGGAACTCTTTCCGGAGCCTGCCACTCCCGTCACCGCCGTCAGGATCCCCTTCGGTATGGTCACGCTGATGTGTTTCAGGTTATGGCAGTGCGCATCGCGGATTTCATACCCTTCGCTCCAGGGCAGGGGGTCTTTGTTGATGATCACCTTTCTCCGCAGCGCCTCCGCCGTCAGAGTTCCGGCTTTCTTCAGGTCCTCCAGGCCGCCCTCGAAGACCACGTTCCCGCCGCCGGTGCCGGCTCCCGGTCCCAGTTCAATGATATGGTCCGCCAGTTCCAGCATCTGCCGGCTGTGTTCCACCACCAGCACGTTATTGTGCTTGTCCCTCAGGCCGATGAGCATCCGGCCGATCCGTTCCGCATCCGCGGGGTGAAGGCCCGCGGTCGGTTCATCAAAAATATAGGTGATATTGTTCAGGTAACCGCCCAGGTCCCGCACGATTTTGATTCGCTGGGCTTCACCTCCCGAAAGGGTCTCCGTCTTCCTGGAAAGAGACAGGTAACCGATTCCCACATCCACCATCCGCTTCAGGTACTCCCGGATCTGGACCGACAGGGAAGCGCCCAGGGGATCGTTCACTCCCTCCAGGAACGCCGCCAGTTCGCTGACGGTCATGTCCATGCAGTCCACGATGTTCTTTCCGTTGATCCGGGAAGCCAGGGCTTTCGGATTCAGCCCCGATCCGCCGCAGCTCTTACAGGGTGCCCGGCGCACGAAGGTTCGCACCTCATCCTGGAGGCTCTGCTTCTGTTTGGAGATGTCCCGATTCACGTAAATCCGGAGAAAACGGGGAATGACGGCTTCGTAATCCATCAGGTGAAGGCTGCCGGTCACATTGGAACGGATCGGAATCTGGATGGGTTCGTCGCCTCCGTATTTCAGGATCTTCCATTCTTCCTCCGTATAGTCCTTCAGTTTTTTGTCCGGATCCAGCAGCGGATTGTGCTGGTAATAGAGGATCTGCCATCCGGAGGAAAACGGCTTGAATCGAATACCGCCCTCCTTCAGGCTTTTTTCCGGATCGAAAAGACTTTCCTCCATCAGCTCCACCCGTTCCCCGAACCCGGTGCAGTCCGGGCACATCCCTGCGGGATGGTTGAAGGAATACGCCATGGATCCCCCTGCACCGGGCTTGCCCACCCGGGAGAACAGGAGCCTTAACAGCGGGGCCACATCCACCGCTGTCCCCACGGTGGACCGGACATTGGCGCCGATAGCCCGCTGATCCACCACGATGGCCGGAGTCAGGTTCCGAATCTCATCCACTTTAGGCCGGTCATAGCGGGGCATTCTGTTCCGGATGAACAGCGGATAGGACTGCTGCCATTCCCGGTTGGCTTCCACCGCCAGGGTGTCAAATGCCAGGGAGGTCTTGCCCGACCCGGATATGCCGGCAAAGGCCACCAGCTTTCCCTTGGGAATGGAGACATCGATTCCCTTCAGATTGTTTTCCGCCGCTCCGATGATTTCAATATTATCCTTTTTCATGTTTTCTCACCGTATCTGTATTCTTCTTTCCGGTTCAATGGCTCTCTTATTTCTAAAACTCATTATAGTATAATCCGGTTTATAGTAAAACCGCAATTCTCCGATTTCTCGAAGAAAAGAAAAAGAGGCCCGATGGCCTCTTTTTTCGCATTGGCGGAGATGGTGGGATTCGCTCCGGCGGCTCAGCCGCCTATCACGCCGGGCTTCGGCGCCAACGTGTCACCGGCACGTTGGCTTCCGTCGCGCTT
>JAFWFI010000104.1 GCA_017515705.1 Bacillota bacterium | reverse complement strand
GCAAAAGAAAAACCGTAATGTGAATTACGATTTTTTTATTCTTATTATTTGCCCTGCTCTTCTTTTTTCCTGGCGTCCAGCCAGCTTTGCAAAATTATCGTAGCCGCCATTTTATCCACGACGAGTTTTCGGTTTTTCCGGCTGACGGATGCATCGATGAGCACGTCCTCCGCGATCACCGTGGTAAAACGTTCATCGAAGAAATCAAACTTCACTTTAAAGCCAAAGCTCCTGGCCTTGTTTTCCAGCTTGGTCCGGAATTCCCGAACTTTATGCGTCTGGATCGTGTCTTCTCCGGACAGGGACAACGGCAGCCCGACAACGATGGTATCCACTTCGTATTCCCGGATGATCTCCATGATGTCGTTGGTGTCCACCCGCAGGGAAACCCGGTGGATCGTTTTCAGGCCCTGTGCCGTGATGTACAGCGGGTCGCTGAGGGCTACGCCGATCCGGGCATCCCCCACGTCCAGTCCCATGGCCCTCATTCTTTCTTCTCCTTCTTTTCGCTGTTGATGATCAGCGCAATTAAAACCATTTTCTGATTTCCGGTATTGATAATGGAATGGCCTTCTCCGTCCGCCGTGAAAGTCACGTCATTGGCATAGATCGCCGTCTCTTCTTTATTGTTATTGATATAGGTTCCTTCCCCCGAAAGGATGTAATAGGTTTCCGAATCGCCGTCATGGGTATGGTAACCAATGGAACTGCCCGGCATCAGCGTGACTTTTGCATACATCCGGCACATGCCGTCCATCTGTTCATCGTTCAGGAGATGTTCCAGCAGGATGATGCCCTGCCCTCCTTTAAAGTTTTCCTTTTTCTCGATTTTGCGCATCATGCGAACATTCCTCCTTTTGTTTATCGGAAAGAAAAAAGCCCTGTCGCTGCAGGACCTTTTTGCTTTATTGTTCTTCTTTGACTTCTTCAGGCGTGATGTTCAGAAAATTCCTCAGAAGCTCTTCCACCATGTCGTCCCGGTCCACATGCTTGATCAGGGAACGGGCGTTATTGTGGCTGGTAATATAAGATGGATCACCGGAAAGAATATAACCGGCGAGCTGCGCAATGGGATCGTATCCTTTTTCTTCCAGAGCAGCATACACTTTGTTGATGATGTCTGTAATCAGGTCTGTTTCCATCGTTTCTGAATTGTAAAGAATCGTATTTCTGTTCATTCCAGTGACCTCCTTCTCTCAGTCTATCTATATTTTTCTATTTTAAGTGTCCTTTTTCCAGTTGTCAAGAAAATAAATCGATTTTTAAGGCCGATTTATTCGCATATCTTAGCACATCGGCCGAAAATAGTGGTATAATAACTATCGGAATCAATATTTAGTATAATTCTTGGCAATTTTGATAAAGGAGATACATTTATGAGCAAAAGACCCCTGGAAGACCTGGTTGTTTTGGACTTTACCAAGGTCTATTCCGGCCCTTACTGCACCCTTTTACTGGCAGATCTGGGCGCCACCGTCATCAAAATCGAGCGGAAAGGATCCGGCGATGACAGCCGTGCATTCCGTCCGAACCCCAACATCATCGAAGGCAGCGGCTACTTTATGTACATCAACCGCAACAAGAAATCCATCGAGCTGGACCTGAAGGATCCCAAGGCTCTGGAGATCGTCTATAAACTCTGCGAAAAGGCGGACATTGTCGTGGAAAACAATGCCCCCGGAACTTCGGAGAAGCTGGGCATCGGTTACGAAGACCTGAAAAAGCACAACCCGAAGATCATTTACGGTTCCATCACCGGCTTTGGCCAGTACGGTCCTTACCGGAACAAACCGGCCTACGACCTGATTGCCCAGGCCATGGGCGGCTACATGGCGCTGACCGGGGAAAAAGGCGGCCGCCCCCTGAAACTGGGGACCTCCATGGGCGACGCCATTGCCGGCGTGCACATGGCCTATGCGATCCTGGCGGCGATCCACCACAGAGACCGGACCGGCGAAGGCCAGTTCATCGACATCGCCATGATGGATTCCTGCTTCGCCACACTGGAGAACCATGTCATGATTGAAACCATGGAAGACGTCACCCCGATCCGGAACGGCAACTCCAACCAGAACGCCTCCCCCTTCAACACCTACCGGACGAAAGACGGATATGTCTGCATTGCCGTGGCCAACGACGGACTTTTTGAACGCTTCTGCAACGCCATCGACCGCACGGACCTGATTCACGATCCCCGGTTTGAAATCAATGCGATCCGCAAGAGCAACGAGGACCAGCTGACGCCACTGGTGGAAGAATGGACCCTGCAGCATACCACAAAAGAAATCTGTGATCTGTTCGAAGAACGGCGGATCCCGGCGGGACCCATCCTAGGTCTGGACGAACTGGTAAACGACCCGCACATCCTGGCGCGTGAAATGATGATTGAACACGAACACCCCTACGGCGGGAAGATCCGTATGCCGGGCTGCCCCATCAAATTCTCCGAAACCCCTATCGATACCTTCGAGCCTTCCGCCCGCCTCAGCGCGGATACCGAAGAGATTCTGCAAAAATACGGGGATTACACGCCGGAGGAAATCGAAAAGCTGTACAGCGAAGGCACGATTTTCAAACACGAATAAAACACAAAAGACAAAAGCGGCTTTCCGTTCCTTCGGAAAGCCGCTTCTCTTTTCTCTCAGCTTATAGCTCCAGGCTCTACTCATAACTCTCATTATCCGGTTTCAGCTCGATCCCGGACGTATTGTATTTTTCTCCGAATCCGTAGTACTCCTCCAGTGTCATGTCGTTGTCATACAGATATCTCGCCAGGTCCTTCCCCACATACCGGACATGCCAGGGTTCATAGCTGTATCCGGTGATGCTGGTTTTATCCTTCAGATACCTCAGGATAAAACCGAAACGCCAGCAGTTTTCCGCGACCCACTTCCCCTCTTCCGTGTCTTCAAACTCGTATTTCAGCCGGTAATTCAAGGACGGGACCGTCAGGTCCATGGCCAGGCCGAGCTGGTGTTCGCTCTGCCCCGGCTTGGCGGAGAGGAAATTCGCCGACGCTTCCGAACCGAAACGACCCACATTGCTGTTGAACAGGCTCCGCTGCACAGCATAGGAACGGTAGCCG
>JAFWFI010000103.1 GCA_017515705.1 Bacillota bacterium | reverse complement strand
TTTAAGGATGCTGGGAAGAGGACAGCGAAGGGGTTTGAGTGGGTGTTGGGGAGATAAGCTGAGATGATAAACAGACACCACGATTCAATTCAGGACAGCAGTCGATTTGACTGCTGTCTTTTTTCGCGCATTTAGTTTCAACTATTAAATAGATTTGATATAATGAAACCAATAATTTAACAGGGTATTATATAATCAGATTGGATTAATAATTGTAATCAGAAAAAACCTTTAATAGCAGACAGAAAGGACCCACAATGACAACCAACCCCACCCACGGCACAACCACATTAACCACCCCCCGCTTGACCCTTCGCCGCTACATCCCCTCCGACGCGCCGATTCTCTATACAGACTTCGGTCTGGATCCGGAGATGTCCCGGTATTCCGGATGGAATCCGTATGCGACGCCGGAGATGGCGGAGGAGACGGTGAAAGATATCATCGGCAGCTATGCCGACGGGCGTTCTTACAGCTGGGCGATTGAGCATGAGGGAAAGCTCATCGGCACGGTGGGCGCCTATGATTATGATCCGGAGGCGAACAGTGCCGAACTCGGGATCAGCATTGCCCGAACCTGCTGGGGGCAGGGCTTTGCCGGGGAAGTGCTGACAGCGGTGGTTCGTTACCTGACCGAAAGCGAAGGAATCGGCCGGGTGGCCGCCTGGTGCGCAGCGGATAATATCGGATCCGCCCGGGCAATGGAGAAGGCTGGGATGAAGCGGATCCGGATTGAAAAAGGCGGACTGAAAGCCGGCGATGCGGTTTTCGACAAATTGATTTACGAATACCGGACCGATGTGGGCACCGGCCCCCGCGATGAATAGGCGATTCCCAAACCGACCCTTCACAGAAAGGACAAACCCATGAATAACAAAGAAAAACCCATTCAATTCCTGGTGCGCGGAGCTGTCATCGCAGCGCTTTACATTGTGCTGACGCTGATCTTTTCGCCAATTTCTTTTGGACCGGGGCAGATCCGGGTGGCGGAAGTGCTGACGATTCTGGTGCTTTTCACGCCGTCGGCGATTCCGGGGCTGTTTGTGGGTTGTCTGCTGGGTAATCTGCTGGCGGGAGCCATCATCACTGATGTCATTTTCGGGAGCATTGCGACACTGATCGGCGCGGCACTGGGGTACCTCCTTCGGTCCAACCGCTGGCTGGTGCCGATTCCGGCGATTCTGGCCAATGCCGTCGTCCTGCCCTTCGTGCTGAAGTACGGGTACGGGTTCGACCTGCCGCTGATTCTCATCGGTCTTTACGTGGGCGTCGGAGAATTCATCAGCTGCTTCGTGTTTGGGGAAATCTTTGCCTCCGCGCTCCTGCGCCGGCAAAATCACTTGCAGCAAAAGAAAGAGGAATAAAGCGTGCCGGCGCGAAAACCGGCATTTACAATATTTAAGCGGACCCCTACCCAAGCCATTTTGCATGTGGTATAATGTAATCACTCAAATAATGCAATCCATTAAAGTTGTTAATTAAGAGAAGGAGAACGAGTATGAATTTATTGGAAATGCTATTCAGTTCGATGAACAATCAGAACTCTGTTAATTCGATGTCGCAGAAGACCGGCCTGAGCGCATCTCAGGTTTCGAAGCTGTTGATCCTGGCGCTGCCGATCCTGCTTCGGGCACTGACCAAGAATGCGGCTTCCAGAGACGGTGCGAAGTCCCTCTCCGATGCACTGGGCCAGCACACCAGCACAGACAACATGGCGCTGCAACTGCAGAATGCGGACGAAGAAGACGGCACCAAGATTCTGGGCCACATCCTCGGCGGCAACCTGGGCAACGTAGTCGGCGCTTTATCCCAGCAGACCGGCGTACAGCAGAACCAGGTACAGAGCCTCCTCGGCCTGATCGCACCGGCACTTTTGAGCGGCCTTTCCGCAGCGACCAATCACGCGCAGCAGCAGAACAGCTATGATATGAGCGGACTGCTCAGCATGTTCGGCGGACAGCCTCAGCAGCAGCAGGGCGGACTTCTGTCCCAGCTCTTCGGTGCACCGCAGCAGCAACAGCAGACGGGCGGACTGCTGTCCCAGCTTCTGGGCGGCGGTCAGGTCCAGCAGCAGCAGAGCGGCGGCTTCCTGTCCCAGCTCTTCGGCGCCAAGCCGCAGCAGCAGGTTCAGCAGATTGACGGAACAGCACTGCTCCAGGCACTGCTTTCCCTGATGAAATAAGTAAAAAAAGAACATTTGGAAAGAGACGGCCAGTCACGCGCAGATCGAGCACGTTGAAGGCCGTCTCTTTTTCTTTGTCATTAAAACGAATCGTTATTTCCTCGCCGGAATCTTTTCCCGGATGCTTTCCAGCCGGTTCAGGGCGTCGTACAGTGTTTCGTCCTTCTTGGCGAAGTGGAAGCGGATCAGGTGGTTGACCGGTTCCCGGAAGAAGCTGGAGCCGGGCACGGTGCCCACGCCCACATCCCGGGCAAGGATCTCGCAGAATTCCAGGTCATCTTTGAAACCGAATTCCGACACGTCCATCAGTACGTAATAGGCGCCCTGGGGGTTGGTGCAGTCCAGCCCCATGGATTTCAGCCCGCCCACGAAGAGGTCTCTCTTGTGGGTGTAGGTTTTCAACAGGCCGTCGTAGTAATCCTGTCCGGCCTGGAGTCCCGGAATGACCGCCTCCTGGAGCGGGGCAGGTGCGCCCACCGTGAGGAAGTCGTGGACCTTCATGATCCGGTCGGTGATCTCCGGGCAGGCGATGGTGTAGCCCAGCCGCCAACCGGTGATGGAATAAGTCTTGGACAGGGAGGAACAGGAAATCGTCCGCTCCCACATCCCCGGCAGAGTGGCAAAATATACGTGTTCATAAGGCGCATAGACGATGTGTTCGTAGACTTCGTCCGTGATGACGAAGGTGTCGTAGCGCTCCGCCAGCGTGGCGATAAATCCCAGTTCCGCCCGGGTGAAAACTTTCCCGCAGGGGTTGGAAGGATTGCACAGGATCAGCGCCTTCGGGTGCTGCCGGAAGGCGTCTTCCAGCACGTCCGGGTCGAAGTCGTAGGTGGGCGGCACCAGCGGCACGTAGATGGGTTCGGCGCCGGACAGAATGGTGTCAGCCCCGTAGTTTTCGTAAAACGGGGAGAAGACGATGACCTTGTCGCCTGGGTTGGCCACGGTCATCATCGCCGCCATCATGGCTTCCGTGCTGCCGCAGGTCACCACGATTTCTTTTTCGGGGTCCACCGGGTGACCCATGAAGCGGGTCTGTTTTTCCGCCAGGGCGGCTCGGAAATTTTTCGCGCCCCAAGTCAGGGAGTATTGGTGGACGTTTTCATTCGGCACTTCCGCCAGCCGGTCCAGCAGCATTCTCGGGGGTTCAAAGTCCGGGAACCCCTGGGACAGATTCACCGCGCCGTATTTCAGGGAGACCCGGGTCATCCGGCGGATGACGGAGTCCGTAAAGGTTTCGGTTCTGGTTGATAATTTCGGCATAGTCACACTTCCTTATTCAATAATCTGCTCTTTTAATATATCAGAATACCGGGGTCGGGGAAAGCAGTTTTTCACCGGCGGCAGATGTGATATAATGGATTTATGCAGGAGGTGGAACATGCCTTTTACGATTATTCAAAATGACATCACGAAAGTGACGGCAGATGCCATCGTCAACACGGCGAATCCGGCGCCCCGGTACGGCCGGGGAACGGATGAGGCGGTCTACAGCGCGGCCGGACGGGAAAAACTGCTGGCGGCGCGGGCAAAGATCGGGCGGCTGAAGCCCGGGGAGACCGCAGTGACGGAGGGCTTTGATCTGCCGGCGAAATACATTATCCATACGGTGGGACCCAAGTGGGAGGGCGGAAACAATTGGGAAGAGGAGACCCTGGCGTCCTGTTACCGGAAGTCCCTGCAGATGGCGAATATCCTGAGGTGCGAAAGCATTGCCTTTCCGCTCATTTCGGCGGGATCCTATCGCTTTCCGAAGGATAAAGCGCTTCAGATCGCCCTGCGCGAGATCCGGGAATTCCTGAAAGACAACGACATGGACGTGACCCTGGTGATCTTTGATCGGAGCGTCTATGAGCTGTCGATGGAGATTTCCGGCGGTGTGAGACGGTTCCTCGATGAGCAGACCGTAATCCCCAATGCCGGCATTTATTCAGCAGGGCCGGAGCCTTCGTATTACGGTGTGGCAAAGGCACCGGAGAGCCCGGCAAAGAAAAGGGAATTTCTGAAGGGATGGAAAGGCCGGAAAAGCGAAGCGGTCAGTTCTCCGAAGCCGCCGGCTTCGTATGCGATGCCCGATGCGGCGTTGCCTAAGGATAGCGCCCCGGAAGCGATGGAAGAACTGTATTCGGATACGGCAGCAGCTCCGGATCTGGACAAGATGTTCTCCGAAATCGGGGATACTTTCCAGGAGCGGCTGCTGAAACTGATCGACGAGAGGGGGCTGACAGATCCCCAGGTTTACAAAAGGGCAAACCTGGACCGGAAGCTCTTCTCCAAGATCCGCTCCAATCCCCAGTATCACCCCAGCAAGAAAACGGCGCTGGCTCTGGCCATCGCGCTGGAACTGGATATGAATGAGACGGTAGATCTGCTGGCCCGGGGCGAACTGGCCATGTCCCCGGGGAGCAAGTTCGACCTGATCATCGAATACTGCATCCGATGCAAAATCTACGACATTTTCGAAATCAACGCGATTTTGTTTGATTACAACCAGCCCCTCCTGGATTGACCGGGAGGGTTTTTCATTTGTCGCTTCGCAGGCGACCACGGGGGAGTCCTTTTGCAGTATCCTTGTCTCATCAAGGACAAAGGAGGTCTGCAACATGAAGAAAGAATATGATAACAACAGAAACAATAATTTAACGGAACTGGTGATGATCATTGACCGCAGCGGGTCCATGAGCGGGATGGAGGACAGCACGATCAAGGGGTACAACAATTTGCTGAAGGAGCAGAAGGCCATCAAGGGCGAGGTCCTGGTTTCCACGGTGCTGTTTGACCATGAGATCCAGGTGCTCCACGACCGGATCCCCATCCAGAAAGTGAACTATCTGACCGCCCGGGATTACCAGACAAGGGGCTGCACGGCATTGCTGGATGCAGTGGGCGGGGCGATCCGTCACATCGTCAAGATCCATCGGTACACGAACCCGAAGTACCGCCCCGGCAAGACGCTCTTCGTCATCATCACGGACGGAATGGAGAACTCCAGCCGTTTCTACACCTACCCCCAGGTGAAGCAGATGATCGACAGGGAAAAGAACAAGTACGGTTGGGAATTCCTCTTCCTGGGAGCCAACATCGACGCCGCCCGGGACGCCGGCCGGATGGGCATCGATGCGGACTTTGCGGTGGATTACTGCCCGGATGCAAGGGGCACGCAGCTGAACTATGAAGTCCTGTCCAGGGCAGTGGGCTCTGTGCGGATGTGCGAGGCGCCATTGAGCAAAGGATGGAAGAAGAGAATCGACGCAGATTACAAGAAACGGGGCAAATAAAGAGACAGAAAAAGCTCCCTTTCATTTCGAAAGGGAGCTTTTGTATTGGAGCTCCTGGCCGGACTCGAACCGGCGACCTACGCATTACGAATGCGTTGCTCTACCAACTGAGCCACAGAAGCGAATACTCTGTAATTTTAGCATCTGAGCCGGAATCCGTCAAGGGCAAATTCAGACTGCTCCGGCGGAAATGCCACTGATCTGCTCCTTACCGGTTTCTTCTCACCACCCGCAGCAGCAGCCCCAGCGCGATCCAGACCAGCACGATGAGCCACTCCGTGCCGTTCATGGCAGCCGGGCTGAAGGGCAGGATCATCAGCAGCACGATGATGGTGCCGCAGACACAGGCCGTTCCGATTCCGATCCGACCGCCGGGGACCTTGTAGGGCCGGGGGAGGTCCGGCTCCGTCCGCCGCATCCGAAGGCCGGCGTAACTGATCATGGCGCAGCCGAATACGAATCCCAGGGAGGAGACGATGGTCAGGGACATCAGCATGTTCTTGCCCAGGAAAGGCCCCATCAGCGTCAGCACCGCCAGCAGAATGTTGGCAGTCCTCGGTGTGCCGGTCTTTTCGTCCAGACGGGCGAAACTCTTCGGGATCTGTCCTTTCCGCCCCATGGCCAGCAGGACCCGGGTGGTGGCGCCGTAAAACGAATTCATGGGTCCCATGGTGCCCAGGGTGGCAACGGTCAGCATGCCCAGGTACAGCAGCAGGTTGATCCGCTTCAGGCAGGACAGCGCCGGCACCGGACTTTTGACCAGTTCGGTCCAGGGAATCATGGAGCCAAAGGAGTAAATACAGATTACATAAAACGCAGCGGATGCCAGCAGAGCGAAGCCGATGATCCGGCCGAATTTATTCCAGTCCAATCCTTCCGCGGCTTCCTCCGCCTGCTGGGGAATCGTATCAAAGCCCGCATAAAAGAAGGGTGTGATCACCAGGACGCTCATGATCCCGGCAAGGAAAACGCCCGCGGAGGTGGAGTTCCCGCTGCCGGCCGGTGCATCCGTCACCTGCTGGAAGACGGGCAGGACGTTGGAGGGGCTGCCGATGAACAGGGCGATGATCATGGCCAGCACCATCCCGACCAGCAGCGCTTTGGTCAGGAAAGCCTGCAGCTTCGCCGTTGCGGCAGCACCCTTGAAGTTCAGGAAGATCACGTACCCGGCGAAGGCCAGGGCGATCAGGGTGGGCCACAGGTAGACGTCCGCCCCGAAAACGCTGTACAGTTTCACGCTGCGCAGCACCGGGAAAAGCTGGCCGAACATCTCCGACACCAGGGTGGAAATCGCAATGGTCTCCCAGGGGCAGATGATGCCGGTGCCCAGCGCCAGCAGCCAGCCCGTCAGGTAGGAGACGGTGCCGCCGAAGCTCCGGTCCACGTATTCGACGATGCCGCCGGAAATGGGGATGGCAGCAGTCAGTTCCCCAAACACGGCGCCGATGGGCAGGAAGAACAGGCCGCCGATGATGAAGGCGATGATGGCGGGCACGGGACCGCCGCCCTTGACCATCCAGTCGCCGACCTGCAGCACCCAGCCGGTGCCGATGATGGCACCGAATCCGATGTTAAAATAGTTCCATATAGTCAACGTTTTCTGCATAACGCTAATTCCTTTCCGATTTAGGGAGATTATATCACAGCCCTGTGCCGAAAACTATCCGGCCGTCAGAAAAAAGTCATGGAAATTTAATCTGGCGAGGGGTAAAACAGTCTATCTTTTTCCCACAACAAATGGTATATTAAGATAGTAGAATAACGAAATATGCAAAGGAGTGAATAGAATGTATATTACCGATGATATCAAGTATATTGGCGTCAACGACCATGAGCTGGATCTGTTTGAAGGACAGTACGTCGTGGAGAACGGCATGGCGTACAATTCCTATGTGATTATGGACGAAAAAGTCGCGGTCTTCGATACGGTGGACGCGGGCTTTACCGAAGAATGGCTGGGGAACCTGGCCGGCGCTTTGGAAGGCCGTCTTCCGGATTACCTGATCGTTCAGCACATGGAGCCGGACCATTCCGCGAACATCCGGGTGTTCCTGGAAACTTATAAGGATGCAAAGATCGTTTCTTCCGCGAAGGCGTTCAAGATGATGAGAAACTTCTTCGGAACGGACTTTGACGACCGGAAAATCGAAATCAAGGACGGGGAAACCTTCAGCCTCGGGAAGCATGAACTGCATTTCGTGGCGGCGCCCATGGTCCACTGGCCGGAGGTCATGATGACTTATGATGCCACCGACAAAGTGCTGTTCTCGGCGGACGCGTTTGGCAAATTCGGCGCGCTGGACGTGGACGAAGACTGGGCCTGCGAAGCCCGGAGATATTATTTCGGCATCGTGGGCAAATTCGGCGGACAGGTGCAGAAAGTGCTGGCAAAGGCGGCGGACCTGGACATCCGGATCATCTGCCCCCTGCACGGACCGGTGCTGGATCAGGACCTGGGATACTATCTGGATCTGTACCACACCTGGTCTTCCTACGGCGTGGAATCCGAAGGCATCATGATCGCCTACACCTCCGTTTACGGCAATACGAAGAAGGCCGTGGAACTGCTGGCGGACAAGCTTCGGGAAAAGGGCTGCGAAAACGTCGTGGTCAACGACCTGGCCCGGGACGACATGGCGGAAGTGGTGGAAGACGCTTTCCGGTACGGAACCATCGTTCTGGCTACCACGACCTATAACGGGGAGATCTTCCCGTTCATGAGAGA
>JAFWFI010000102.1 GCA_017515705.1 Bacillota bacterium | reverse complement strand
CCTCCGCATCCCGAACCAGATCGCCCAGATGGATCACGGCATCGTAATTGCCTTTGTTTATCAGATCCACCGCTTTTTCATAGCTGCCGTGGGTGTCGCTGATCACTAAAAATTTCATGTCGCATTATAGAAATGGCTCCCACAAAGAGGGAGCCAAGTCTGTCGTCTTGAATCTTAAGCCTTCTATTTATGCCCGCGTGATTTTCACACCCTGCGGTGTGTCTTCCAGAATGATGCCCTGGGCTTTCAGCATATCCCGGATCTCGTCGGCCCGCTTGAAGTCCTTCGCCTTCCGGGCTGCCTGGCGCTCGTCCACCAGCTTCTGGATCTCGTCGTCCACGCCCTTGTCCTCTTCCACCTGAAGGAGTCCCAGGACAGTAGCCAGTTCCATCAGCAGATCCAGCGCCTTCTGTGCGAATTCCTTCGTGGCGCCGTCCTTGACATCGGTGTTGACGTCCCGGATCAGCTCGAAAATGGCGCTAAGGGCGTCCGCCGTATTCAGGTCGTCGTCCATGGCTTCGATGAACTGCTCCCGGTATTTGACGAGGGCTTCCAGTTTCGCCGCCTCGTCTTCCGTCATGGCGCCGTCCGCACCGGCGGAAACCAGGTGTTCCAGGTTGCTCTTGGCGTTTCTCATTCTCGTGAGCCCGTTTTTCGCCTGTTCCATCAGGTCCCGGCTGAAGTTAATGGGTCCCCGGTAATGGCCGGAGAGCAGGAAGAAGCGCATGACTTCCCCTTCGTATTCCTGGAGGATGTCCCGTACGGTGAAGAAATTCCCCTTGGACTTGGACATCTTCTCGTTGTCAATGGTGATGTAACCGTTGTGCATCCAGTAGTTCGCAAACTTCTTCCCGGTGCAGGCTTCGCTCTGGGCGATCTCGTTCTCGTGGTGCGGGAACTGCAGGTCCTGACCGCCGGCATGGATGTCGATGGTCTCTCCCAGGTACTTCGTGCTCATGACGGAGCACTCAATGTGCCAGCCCGGCCGGCCCATGCCCCAGGGGGATTCCCAGGCCAGGCCTTCGCCTTCCTTCTGGGCTTTCCACAGGGCAAAATCCAGGGGATCTTTTTTCTTTTCCCCGATCATGATCCGGGCGCCGGCTTCCAGCTCTTCGATGTTCTGTCCGGAGAGCTTGCCGTATTCCGGGAATTTCCGGGTGCTGTAGTATACGTCTCCGTCTACTTCGTAAGCATAGCCCTTGTCGATGAGTTTCTGCACGAAGTCGATGATTTCGGGGATGTTCTCCGTTACTCTCGGGTGAACCGTGGCTTTTTTCACGTTCAGCGCCTGAGCGTCTTTATAGTATTCCCCGATGTATTTTTCGCCCACTTCGAGGGGTGTGATTCCCTCTTCGTTGGCGCGTTTTAAGATCTTGTCGTCCACATCCGTGAAATTCTGTACGAAGGTCACCTTGTAGCCCCGGTATTCCAGGTATTTTCTCAGAGTGTCAAAGACCACGAAGGGACGGGCGTTTCCGATGTGGAAAAAGTTGTACACCGTCGGCCCGCAAACGTAGACTTTCACTTCGTTTTCGTTAATGGGAACGAATTCTTCTTTTTTTCTGGTTAAAGTATTGTAAATCTTCATGTGCCTATTTCCCTGCCAGGCGGACCGGTTCGCCGTAATCCACCCCAAAGGTCTCTACTGTAACTTTTTTCATCTTCTGGTCGGTGTCCGGACGGTCCATGCGGTTTCTGGGAGTATTCACGATCTCATCTGCCGCTTCCATTCCTTCAATGACCTGACCGAACGCTGCATAATTGCCGTTCAGATGGGGCGCATCCGCCACCATGATAAAGAACTGGGATCCGCCGGTGTCGGGATGCATGGCCCGCGCCATGGACAGAACTCCCCGGGTGTGGTTCAAACCGTTCGGGAAACCGTTCGCAGCGAATTCGCCGGGGATGCAGTATCCCGGGCCGCCCATGCCGGTGCCGGTGGGGTCTCCCCCCTGGATCATGAATCCCGGGATGACCCGATGGAAGATCACGCCGTCATAGAACCCCTTGTTCGCCAGGTCGATGAAGTTCTTCACCGAATTCGGGGCGATTTCCGGGTACAGCTCGGCTTTCATGATCTTGCCGTTTTCCATTTCTATTGTAACGATTGGATTGCTCATTGATATCTCCTTTTATACTTCGTCGCCTACCGGATCGTGACCCAGCCGTACCAGTTCGGAGCGGATAAAGTCCACAGTGGCCTTCACGGCATCCGCAGAGCTCATTTCGGTGGATTCTTCTTCTTTCCGGAGCTTGTATTCCACGATGTCTTCCCCGGCTTTCTTACCGACGGTGATTCTGACCGGGAAACCGATCAGGTCCGCATCGTTGAACTTGACGCCGGCTCTTTCATCACGGTCGTCGATCAGGACTTCAATGCCTTCCGCCTTCAGGGCGTCGTGGATCTTCATGCCCACTTCCATCTGTTCTTCCTTCCGGGTGTTGACCACGGTAACGATCGCATGGTACGGCGCCACGGAAACCGGCCAGATGATGCCTTTGTCGTCGTGGTGCTGTTCGATGACCGCCGCGATGGTACGGGTGATGCCCACGCCGTGGCAGCCCATCCAGATCGGATGTTCGACCATGTTTTCATCTCTGTAATAAGCGTGCATCGCTTCACTGTAGGTAGTCCCCAGTTTGAAGATCTGGCCTACTTCGATACCCCGGGTGATTTTAATGGTGCCGCCGCACTTGGGGCACTTGTACCCGGCTTTGCTCTTCTTGATATCGACGATGATGTCCGCAGTGAAATCCCTGCCGTAGTTGATGTTCAGGGTATGGTAACCGACTCTGTTTGCACCGGCAACCATGTTTCTCAGCCCCGGCACTTCGCTGTCAGCCACGATGGTGCAGTTCTTCAGTCCTACCGGTCCGCAGAAACCGCCGCTGCCGCCGATTTCTTCGATTTCCGCTTCTTCCATGAATTCCAGCGCGAATTCCGGCACGTTGATAGCATTGATCAGCTTGATTTCGTTTACTTCACGGTCGCCGCGGATGAAGCATACATAGTACTTGCCTTCCGCCTTGTACATCAGGGCCTTCAGGGCCTTGGTAGCCGGCAGACCCAGGAAAGTCGCTACGTCTTCGATGGTCTTGCAGTCAGGTGTATATTCGTCAATGGGTTCTTTCATTTCTTCGGTTTCCGCCGGATCGTCCACGCACTCCAGCCGTTCCGTGGTGGCCGCTTTGTCGCAGGTGTCGCAGTAACCGATCTCGGATTCGCCGACTTCCGCCAGTGCGGAGAATTCGTGGGAAGCGCTGCCGCCGATGGGGCCGTTATCCGCCTCGATCGGACGGAAATCCAGGTCAGCGCGGGTGAAGATCTTTTCGTAGGCGTTAAACATCAGGTCATAGCTGTGGTTGTTGCCTTCTTCGTCCCGGTCGAAATTGTATGCGTCTTTCATGATGAATTCCCGGCCTCTCATCACGCCGAAGCGGGGTCTTCTTTCATCTCTGTACTTGGTCTGGATCTGGTACAGGTTGATGGGCAGCTGCCGGTAGGAAGTTACTTCGTCCCGGATGATGTCCGTGAAGATTTCCTCGTGGGTTGGCCCTAAGCAGTAGTCGTTGCCCATTCTGTCCTGGAATCTCATGAGTTCCGGTCCGTATTTATACCACCGGCCGGATTCTTCCCACAGGGAAGCCGGATGCATGGCGGTACAGTTGATTTCCTGGGCGCCTTTCGCGTCCATCTCTTCCCGTACAATCTGTTCGAATTTGCGGATGGCCCGCCATCCCAGGGGCATGTAGTTGAACACGCCGGGGGTGACTTTCCGGATCATCCCGGTCCGCATCATCAGTACGTGACTGGTAACCTGTGCATCATTGGGCACCTCTCTGAGGGTGTGGAAGTGCATTTTCGACATTCTCATAGCATTTTCTCCTTTATATTCTTGATCTGTTGATTTCAGTTATAATCGTTCTTATTGCCCTGTCCCAGGGTCATGCTGTGTGATCCGGCCCCGCCGGGGGCGGTCGGTGCCCGGTTTCTTCCACCAGGGCTACGGCCTGCACGGAAATGCCTTCCTTACGGCCTTCGAATCCCAGTCTTTCCGTCGTGGTTGCTTTAATGTTCACCCTTGCGGGAGAGAGGGCCAGCGCTTCGGCGATGCCCGTCCTCATGAATTCGGAGTAAGGCGCTATTTTCGGAGTCTGGGCAACGATCACCGCGTCCACGTTGACGGGTGCGTAGCCTTCTCCCTCCAGTTTCGCCCGGACAGTCTTCAGAAGTTCCATGCTGGAAGCCCCTTCGTAGCGCGGGTCGGTATCCGGGAAATGCATCCCGATATCCCCCAGACCGCAGGCGCCCAGCAACGCATCCATGATGGCATGCAAAAGCACATCTCCGTCGGAGTGGGCTTCCAATCCCTTTCCGTAAGGGATCTCCACACCGCCTAAGATGAGCTTTCTTCCTTCTGTGAATCTGTGCACGTCGTATCCGATTCCGACAAACATCGTTTTTCTACCTGACTTATTCCTGTTTTTCTTCTCTCTTCTTCAAAAGAGCTTCCGCGATGATCAAATCGTCGGAAGTAGTAACTTTTATATTATCATACTTGCTGTCAACAATAAATACTTTTTTGCCCTGTTTTTCGGCAAAGGACGCTTCATCCGTCCCCCGGAAGCCATCTTTCAGTCCTTTTTCGATCGCTTCCCGGATTTCCCGGCAGACAAAAGCCTGGGGAGTATGGACGGCAAACAGGGTCTTCCGGTCCGGAGTCGCCGTGACGACCCCCTCCTCTGCGGTTTTGATGGTGTCCTTTACCGGCACAGCGGCGATACAGCAGCCCTTTCGGGCTGCTGTTCTTACACACTCATCGATCGTCTCCTGATCTACCAGAGGCCTTGCACCGTCATGGACCAGAACCAGGTCCGAATCCCCGGCGCATTTCAGTGCCTCCAGCACGGTGTCATAGCGTTCCTTCCCGCCGGGGATAATGGTATCCGCCTTCGGGTACTTCTCTTTCTGGATGATCTCGCTGCGGCAGTAATCCACCTCTTCCGGGCGGACTGCCACGATAATACGGTCAACATACTCATTCTTCTCAAAGGCCTCTACCGTCCATTGAAGGACGGCCTTTCCCAGTAGTTTCAGGTATACTTTGCTGACCTTGCCGGCATTCATTCGTTTCCCGCTGCCGGCTGCGGGTATGATTGCGGTTATAAAATGATTATCAAACATAAATACTAATTGGTTTTTCTTGGTTTTGCGAATATCATCCGTCCCGAGGCCGTCTGCAGTACGCTGGTGACCTCCGTATTGACGTCTTTTCCGATTAAATTCTTTCCGCCTTCCACCACGATCATTGTGCCGTCGGGCATGTATCCCACGCCCTGGTTGTTTTCCCGGCCTTCCCGAATCACCGAAACTCTCAGGTCTTCCCCTGGGATGACCACCGTTCTCAGCGCATTGACCACGTCGTTGATGTTCAGCACGGGGATCTCCTGGATCTCCGCCACCTGGATCAGGTTAAAGTCGTTGGTGACTACCTTCGCATCCAGTTTCTGCGCCAGTCTCAGAAGTTTCATGTCCACTTCTTCCACACCGTCCCAGTCCTTGTCGCTGTAGGTGTTGTAGATTTCGATGCCATAGTACGTCCGAATGTCCTTCAGAATGGCAAGGCCCCGCCTGCCCTTGGCTTTTTTGATGGGGTCTGCGGAATCCGAGAGATGCCTCAGTTCCGTCAGGACGTATTCCGGAATGATGATGTCGCCTTCAATGAATCCGGTTTTCATCAGATCCATGATCCTCCCGTCGATGAGGACGCTGGTGTCAAAGATCTTGGGAATGGCTTCCCGCCGTTTTCTCGGTGCGTTTCGCCGGTTCTGGAAATAAGCTGCGCCGGAGGTTCTCATGTCGTAGCCGGAACCTCTGTCCGACAGCTGCTTGCCCAGCCGCGCTCCGACCAGTGTGAACATTCCGCCGAAAATGATGTACGCGATGACGGAGAGCACCGTACCCAGATACAGAATCCGGATATTGCCCAGCAGTCCGCTGATCAGATAGGCTGCCAGCAGCCCCAGAATCAGTCCCAGGCCGCCGCCGATCAGCTGAAATGCGGAGAAACGGGAAATGTTGGTTTCCAGCCGCTGTCCGATCCGCCCCCAGTTCTTGACCATCCCGCCGGAAATGAGAAAGGCCAGTGCGCCTACAATCACGGCGCCGACCACCGGTGTGGCGATTTCCACGGTTTTTGCGGATGCCTGCATTTCTTCCGTAAACGAAGTAACTGCAAGCATGTAGATCAGGATACCCAGACTATAGCCTAAAGCTGCGCCTAAGATCGTGAGTAAAAGCCTGATCACGACTTTCATAGGTTTATCAACCCCCTTCCAGATTGTAGGTAATGGAGTCCCGGATCGCCGCTTCCGCCTTCTCCGAATCGATGTCCAGTACCAGCATCACTTCGCTGGCCAGGATCCGGGTGGCATTCAGCAGCATTTTGCGTTCGCCGGTGGAAAGTCCCTTGATCCGGTCGGAAATCGTCAGGTTCCGCACCACTTCCGCCACGCTGAAGATGTCGCCGGAGCGTAGAAGGGTCTGATTGGCCCGGTAGCGCTTGTTCCAGTTGGCGGACATTTCCGTCGGGGCTTTTCCCAGGGATTCCAGGGCTTCCGCCAGGACTTCCTTGCTGACGATGGGGCGCATGCCAATGGCTTCACTGTTGTCCACCGGCAGCATGATGTGAATATCCGTCACTGGAATCTTCATCGTATAGTAATTCCGCTCTTCGCCGAGAATGACTTTGGATTCGATATTGTCGATCACCCCGGCTCCGTGCATCGGGTATACTACTTTGTCGCCGATCTTAAACATGCTGCTCCCTCCATCGTTAACTTATAGTATACCTTGTTTTTGCGGGAAATGTCAATGCTGAAGCACCTTATTTACGGCTTCGCGAAGGTCTTTCGCGCCGATAATTTCAATGTTTTTGGGTCCTGACCATCGAATCCGGTTCTTTTCCGGCATCAGGATCTTCGTGAACCCCATCCGGGCCGCTTCGGAAGCGATCCGCTCCGGCTGGGCGATGCCCCGCAGTTCGCCGGTCAGACCGATCTCTCCAAGTACAATGGTCTGGGGATCCGCCATGGGTCTTCCCAGCGCCGCCGAAGAAATGGCCGTAGCCACCGCCAGGTCAATGGAAGTGCCCTCCGGCCGGATACCGCCGGCCACATTCACGTACACGTCGCTGCTCATCAGCTTCATTCCCGTGCGCTTTTCCAACACGGCGATGATCATGTTGAGCCTTCCCGGGTCGAAACCGATGCTGCTTCTGCGGGCAAACCCTACCCCGGAAGGAGATACCAGTGCCTGGACCTCCAGCAGCAGCGGACGGGAACCTTCATAGACCGCCGTGACCACGGAGCCCTCTACGCCCCGGGAAGCATCCTCCAGGAAACTCGAGGACAGGTCGGCGATCTCCCGCAGCCCCTCGCTGCCCATCTCAAAGGCACCGATCTCGCTGGTGTTGCCGAACCGGTTCTTGTAGGATCTCAGGATCCGGAAGCCGTGATTGCGTTCGCCGGAAAAGTTCAGCACCGTATCCACCAGGTGCTCCACGATCTTCGGCCCCGCCAGGTCGCCGCTCTTGGTCACATGGGCGACGATAAAAGCCGGGATCCCCGCCTGTTTCACCACCCGCATGATTTCGGCGGTGCAGGCCCGCACCTGGGAAACACTGCCCGCGGCGGAAGTGAGCTGGGAGGAATACACCGTCTGGATGGAGTCGATGATGAGGAAGGTCGGCTTGAATTCCGCCACCGCATCCAGGATCAGCTCCAGTTCCGTTTCCGCCAGAAGAAACAACTCGTCGGAAAGCCCGCCGATCCGGTCCGCCCGCAGGCGGATCTGCTCCCCGGATTCCTCGCCGCTGACATAGAGCACCCGGCCGTATTTCCGGGCGATCCCGGCGGCCGCCTGCAGGAGGATGGTGGACTTGCCGATACCGGGCTCCCCGCTGATCAGTGTCAGCGAGCCCTTTATCAGTCCGCCTCCCAGCACCCGGTTCAGTTCCCCGATGCCGGTGTCCATCCGTTCGGTTTCCCCGGAAACGATTTCCCGGATGGGCGCCGGCTTAATGATCCGGCGCTCCCGGTTCTTTGAGGACAGGGAAGCCGAAGCCGCCGTGTCCGCTATTTTTTCTTCCGTAAAGCTGTTCCAGGCCCCGCAGATGCACTGCCCCATCCACTTGGGGCTTTCATAGCCGCATTCGCTGCAGACGAACACGGTTTTGGGACCTTTTTTAGCCATTCTGCTCTCCTCCTTTTTCCAGCAGGATCCGGTCTCCGCCGGCGTTCACGATGACGGTGTCCCCGGCTTTCAGGTCGCCCTTGAGGATCGCCTCCGCGAACTTGTCCTCCACCAGCCGGGTGATGGTCCGGCGCAGAGGCCGCGCCCCGTACTGCTCGTCAAAGCCCTCCCGGAAAATCAGGTCCTTGGCCTCGTCCGTCACTTCCATGGTCATCTTCAGTTTCTTCGCCCGTTCCTTGAGGTCGCTGATCATCAGGTCGATGATTTTCCGGATCTCTTCCTTGTCCAGGCTGTGGAAGACGATGACCTCGTCCAGCCGGTTCAGGAATTCCGGGCGGAAAGTCTTGTTCAGCTCGCCCATGATGTTTTCCTTCATCTTCTCATAGGCATTCATCTTTTCATCCAGGTCATCTCCGGCGGAGAAGCCCATGGTCTTCTGTTTTTTGATGGTATGGGCCCCCACGTTGGAGGTCATGATGATGACGGCATTCTTGAAGTCCGCCATCTTGCCCTTGGAATCCGACACGTGTCCGTCCTCCAGCATCTGCAGAAGGATGTTGAACACATCCGGATGGGCCTTTTCAATCTCGTCCAGCAGGACGATGGAATAGGGCTTCCGGCGGATCTTCTCGCACAGCTGCCCGCCTTCTTCATAGCCCACGTAGCCCGGAGGCGATCCGATGATCTTGGAAACGGAGTGCTTCTCCATGTATTCCGACATGTCGAGGCGGATGATGGAATCCTCATCGCCGAAGAGTGCTTCCGCCAGGGCTTTGCACAGTTCGGTCTTGCCCACCCCGGTGGGTCCCAGGAAGAGGAAGGAGCCTACCGGCCGCTTCGGGTCCTTGAGTCCCACTCTGGCCCGGCGGATCGCCCGGGAAATGGCCACGATGGGCTCTTCCTGGCCGATGATCCGGGACTTTAATGTCTCCTCGATGTTCACCAGTTTTTCCGTTTCGGACTGATTCAGCCTTTCCACCGGAATGCCGGTCCAGCCCGAGATGATGGAAGCGATGTCTTCCTCCGTCACCACAGCCTTGTCCGCATATACTTCCTCCATCCGGGCGGAGGCTTCTTTGATCTTTGCATTCAGCTCCTGCTCCCGGTCGCGCAGGGATGCGGCTTCCTCAAAATTCTGCTTCTGGATGGCGTCTTCCTTGGAAGCGATGATCTCTTCCAGTTCGTCTTCCATTTCGATGACGTCGTCCGGCTTGATATAGGTCTTCAGCTTGATCCGAGCCGCCGCCTCGTCCATCAGGTCCACCGCCTTGTCCGGCAGGAACCGGTCCGGAATGTAACGGGCCGACAGGCTGACCGCCGCATAGACCGCCCGGTCCGTAATCTTCACGTGGTGGTGCTTTTCGTATTCCTCTTTCAGTCCGCTGAGGATCTCCACCGCATCCGTCAAAGAAGGTTCGTCGATCTGGACCTGCTGGAACCGCCGCTCCAGGGCCGGATCCTTTTCCACTTTCTTGCGGTATTCGGTATAGGTGGTGGCGCCGATGACCTGCACTTCCCCCCGGCTGAGGGCCGGCTTTAAGATGTTGGAGGCATCGATGGAACCTTCCCCTCCGCCGGCGCCGATGATGGTATGCATCTCGTCAATGAAGAGGATGACCTTGCCGTCTTTTTTCGCCTCTTCCAGCGCCTGCTTCATTCTCTCCTCAAACTCTCCCCGGAACTTGGAACCCGCCAGGATGCCCGGCATATCCAGGGAAATCAGCTTCTTTCCCCGCAGGTTGTCCGGAATATCGCCGCTGCAGATCTTCCGGGCCAGCCCTTCCGCAATGGCGGTCTTGCCCACGCCGGGTTCACCCACCAGGCAGGGGTTGTTCTTGGTCCGGCGGCTCAGGATCTGGATGACCCGTTCGATCTCCTTTTCCCGACCCACCACCGGATCCAGCTTGCCGCCCCGGGCGTCTTCCGTCAGGTCGATGCCGTACTTCCGAAGGATGCTCTTTTCATTTTCTTTCGCCCGCTGGACTTCCTGCTCCGTTTTCCGGCTGACTTCCAGGATGTCCTTCTCCAGGGACACCAGGTTCACGTTCAGGTCGCTTAAGATCTTCACCGCGATCCCCTTGCCCTCCTTGAGGATCCCCACCATCAGGTGCTCGATCCCCACGGCGCTCTTGCCCATCTGGCGGGCCGTCAGGTGGCTGATCTCAAAGATCTGGACCGTCCGCTGGGAAAAGCCCAGCAGCTTGGTGGCGGTGCCGCTGCCGTCCCCCACCAGTTCAATGATCTTGCTGCGGATGATGTCCGCCGTGATCCCCGCATTCTCAAAAGCGGAGGAAATGGGGCTCTGCAGCTGCAGGATCCCCAGCAGCAGATGCTCACTGCCGATCAGGCTGTGGCCCATGGCCGCCGCCTCGTTTTTTGCAATGTCGATGGCTTTCTTGGAGCCTTCCGTAAATTTACCGTATACTTCCATTTTGTCACCTCTCTTTATTCCATTCCGCAGACCGACAGGATCATGTTCTTCAGGATCCCCGCCCGCATTTCGTTTCTCAGGTTCACCGGCCCTGCGATGGCCCGGTCGCTGACCGCCGCCTTCATCAGCCGGTCCTCCCGTTCGCTGATCAGTTCCTTTTCCAGGAGCAGGTCGATCATCTGCCCCGCTTTCAGCACCGTGATGCTGTCCCCGGTCTCCTGCAGCAGCGCTGTATAAAAATCATCCGACGACAGGTTCATCTTGATGATCTTGATGGATCCGCCGCCGCCCCGCTGGCTTTCGATCCGGTAACCCTTGTCCATGGAAAACCGGGTCGTCAGCACATAGTTGATCTGAGAAGGCGCGCATTTGAAATAGCCCGCCAGTTCATTCCGCTGGATCTCCACCGGTTCCGATGCACTGTCTTCCAGGAGCTCTTTGATAAAAACCTCAATGAGGTCGCTCATTTTCGCCATATCTCTCCCTCCCTGTATGCTTCAATCTTTGACCCAAAAAAGCAAAAGGTCAAAGAAATTGACTTTCTTTGACCTTATTATAGACTATCTCTGACTTTTAGGCAAGGATTTTATTGATTCTAAAAATCATCCCATTCGTCGTCATCCTCTTCTTCCGGCTTGATTCCCAATTCCCGCATGATCTCCGCCTGGAGTTCCCGCCGGGCTTCTTCCCGCGCTTCCGCATCCAGAAAATCCTGGGCCTGGTCCGGCTGGATGATGTTGTCCCCCTCCTTGACCACGAATTCTTCCGAATAAGGGATCCGGGGTTCAATGACTTCCACCCCTTCCGGTGTGGGGACGTCTTCAAAGCTCTCCTGGGGGCTCCGCTCCGCATCCAGCGTCTCCGCCGCTTCCGGCCTGACGCTGTCCGCCGCTTCCTCCCAGGCTTCCCGGGTCTCCGGCAGTGTCTCCACTGCGTCCTCCGGGTCTGCCGGTCCTGCGGGCGCCGCTTCCTCTGCCGGTGTCCGGATTTCTTCTGCAGCAGGAGCTGCTTCCTCTTCCGCCGTTTTGGATGCCGCTTCCGCCAGCATTTCATCCGTGATTCTCGGAACCTGAACGGTATCCCCCGGCACGTCTTCCACCGGCATTTCCGCCACGGCCTCCGCTACCGCCGCTGCCGCAGGCGCTGCTGCGGGTGCTGCCTTGGCTGCCGCCGAAGCGGATTTCCGCCGCCATCTTCTCTTCTTCCTGCCCCGTCTGCTGACCCGGACATCCTCTTCCGGCTCCCGGACCACTTCTTCCGGCGGTACCACCGGTTCCATGGCAAGCTTCACCACCGTGCCGGAGCCCGGGGTGGAGAGAATGGTCAGCGTCTGTCCCAGCTGTTCCGCCAGGCGGACACAGGTGCTCAGGCCGATGCCGCCCCGCGAGCCGGAAGACTTTTTCGCTTTCGGCGCCGCCGAATCTTCCATGATCTCCTCGATCTCTTCCGGTTTCATGCCGGTGCCGGTATCCCACACGCACAGGATGCCCGGTTTTTCAAAGTAGATCGTAATCTCGCCGATGTTGGTGAACTTCAGCGCATTGGAAACCAGTTGTTCCAGTATAAACTGCAGGCACTTCTCATCCGTATTGACCTTGCCGGGAGAAGGGCTGATCTTCAGTTTCAGTTTCCGCCGGGCGGCCTGCAAAGCAAACTTTTCGGCTACCCGCCGGATAATCGGATCCGGGTCGGTTTCCTTGATGAAGAAATCCCCATCCCGGGCATTCATCCGGGAGTGATAGGAGACCATATCCACATAATGCTCCAGGCTCTGAAGGTCTTCCATCAGTGCCTCGGGGGGCGTGCCGCCGATATTCTTCAGCGTCAGCCGGATTGCCGAAATGGAGGAACGGACACGACGGGTCCACTGGGACAGGTACCTGCGCTCTGAAGCGCGCTGGCGGTTCTGGTCAGACACCAGCCGCCTCCGGTCCGTTCCCAGCTGCTTGAACGCCTGGTAGTAGGCTTCCGTTGTCTGGTCCCCGGCGTCCCACAGCGCATCTTCCGGGTGGTCCGGATCCAGTTCTTCCAGCCGTTCCTGGAGTTTATCCACCTTTCGGCTGTGCACCAGGCCGGACAACAGCAGTCCCAGAACATCCAGCGCCACTCCGATGGCCGCCGCATACAGGACGTAGATCATGGGCAGCGGACGGACGTAGATCACCCCCGCTGCCGCCAGCACTGCCAGGGCAACGATCAGCATCCACGTGACCAGTTTTCGCTTTTTTAAATAATCTCCCATAACAAAACTCTCATTTCATCTTGCAAAAACAGGCGGATTTCCACCCGCCTGCTTTTTCATTCCATTCGATTATTCCTGCTCTGCCTGGTATTCTTTGATGATCTTGTCCGCCAGGTTTGCCGGAACTTCTTCGTAGCGTTCGAATCTCATTTCGAAGCTTCCTCTTGCCTGAGTCATGGACCGCAGGACGATGGCGTAGTCGAAGAGTTCTGCCTGAGGAGCTTCCGCTACCAGCTTCTGTCCGCCGCCGGTCTGGGGTTCCATACCCAGGATCTTGCCTCTTCTCTTGTTCATGTCGCCCATAACATCGCCCATGTATTCGTCCGGAACGACGATATCCAGGTGCATCACCGGTTCCAGCAGGCAGGGTTTCGCTTCCACGATACCTTTCTTGAAGGCCAGGGATGCCGCGATCTTGAAGGCCATTTCATTGGAGTCTACATCGTGGTAGGAACCGTCGTAGAGCACCGCTTTAACATTTACTACCTTGCAGCCGGCCAGCGGGCCTTTCTGCATGGATTCGATCAGGCCCTTTTCAATAGCCGGTACGTAGTTCTTCGGAATGGAACCGCCGAAGAGTTCTTCGGAGAATTCGAATTCTTCCTGGGACGGGCTGAAGCGGATGTGTACGTCGCCGTACTGTCCGGCGCCGCCGGTCTGCTTCTTGTGCTTGCCCTGTACGTCGGACTGGCCTTTAATGGTTTCTCTGTAAGCGATCTTCTGGGGAACGGTCTGGACTTCAACGCCGAACTTGTCCTTCAGTTTGGAAGTAACGATGTTCAGCTGGATTTCACCCTGGCCGCCCAGGAGGGACTGTCTGGTTTCCGAATTTCTTTCAAGACGGAAGGACGGGTCTTCTTCCATCAGCTTCTGCAGGCCGGAGCCGACCTTTTCGTCGTCGCCCTTGTTCTTGGGTTCGATCGCCAGGAACAGAGCCGGCTGCGGGAACTGTACGCCCGGCAGTTCGATGTTGCTGCCTTTTTCGCTTAAGGTGTCGCCGGTCTTTGCATACTGCAGTTTGGCGATGGCGACGATGTCACCGGCCGGAGCGGAAGGACAATCTTCCTGGCTCTTGCCTCTCATATAGAAAATGGAGCTGATCTTTTCTGCCTTTTCTGCTCTCGGGTTGTATAATTCCATCCCGCTGGACAGTTTGCCGGAAACCACTTTCACCAGGGAGATCTTCCCGAGGAAGGGGTCTGCGATGGTCTTGAAGATGAAGCCCACGGGTTTGCCGTTCGGATCCTGAGCCACTTCTTCGCCGTCCACGGTCTTGTAGGGTTCGTGGTCGGAAGCCTTCGGTACGAACTTCACGATGGCATCCAGCACTTCTTCCACGCCCTCGCCCTGAACAGAGGAGCACTTGAGGATCGGTACGATGTTGCCCTGCCGGAAGCCGGTCATCAGGCCGCGGTTGTATTCTTCTTCGGTGAATTCTTCGCCTTCAAAGTATTTTTCCATGAGTTCTTCATCGGATTCCGCGATGGCTTCCATCAGCGCATCTTCGTCATCCAGCGTAACCACGGAAGTACCGAATTTATCTTTCAGAGATTCGATGACCTCATCGACATCTACGTTTTCCTTATCGGTCTTGGACAGTACGAACATCCGGGGCATATCAAACTGCTTGCAGCTGTTCCATGCCTTTTCCGTTCCGACCTGGATACCGGAAGAAGCGTCCACCAGGATCGCCGCCGCATCCACAGCCGCCATGGCGGAGTTTACTTCACCGACGAAATCGAAGAAGCCCGGGGTGTCCACAAAATTGATCTTGACCTTATTGTACTCCACCGGTACTAACGCAGCGGAAATGGAATATCCTTTTTCGATCTCCATCTTGTCGTAGTCGGATACGGTGTTGCCGTCTTCGACTTTACCCATTCTGCTGAGCACGCCGGTCTTCAGCAGCGCCGCTTCCAGGAAAGTGGTCTTTCCGCAGCCGCCGTGTCCCAGGAGCGCAATGTTTCTGATACTGTCAGGGTTATAGCCTTTCATAATTGAGAATCCTCCTATATATTTATTTCATTATGTCCATCTTTGAAAAAGTACACTCATTTATTATATCATCTAAACCGGGCATCGACAACAATCTTTTCCGCCGGAAACAGCAAAAAATCTCCGAAAACCATTCCTGGCCGGAGACTTTTTT
>JAFWFI010000101.1 GCA_017515705.1 Bacillota bacterium | reverse complement strand
TGGACGAGGAATTCCCCCGGGTCATCAAGACCCGCCGGGTGGTCCGGGACGGGGGAAAATACTACGGACCTTATACGGACGTGGGCGCGGTGAACCTGATCATCGACTTTATCAACAAGGTCTATCCCTTGAAAAAGTGCTCCGCCCGGAGTTTCCCGGAAGGGTTCAGCCACTGCCTGAACTATCACATCAATATGTGCCGGGGGGTCTGCGACGGACAGACGACGCCGGAAGAATACGGGGAAATGATCCGGGAGGTGCTGGACTTCCTCCAGGGCAGCAGCCGGGAAATGGAAAAGCGGCTGAAGGCGAAGATGGAGGAAGCGTCCGAGAACCTGGATTTTGAGAAGGCGGCGGAATACCGGGACGACATCCTGGCGATCCGGATGCTCCGGGAGAAGCAGAAAATCGTCACCAGTTCCTCCAATGAGGTGGACGTGATCGTGTCCGCGGAAGTGGACGAGGGCACCAACATCATGCTCTTCTACGTCCGGGACGGGAAGATGACCGGCCGGGAGAGTTACCGGATCGGGCCTACGGTGGAACAAAGCCGGGAGGAGAAGATTGCGGCGTTCATGAAGCAGTATTACTGCGAGGGTTCCCTGATCCCGAAGGAGATCCTGGTGGAGTCCATCGGGGAGGAATTCCCGGCCATCGAGGACTGGCTCAGCGAGATGAAGGGCAGCCGGGTGAAGATCTGCGTGCCCCGGAGGGGAGACAAAAAAGCCCTGCTGCAGATGGGCGTGATGAACGTGACCCAGACCCTAGAGACCTTCGAAAAGCGGGTGAAGAACCGGCAGGACAAGACGGAGCGCCTGGAAGCCGGGCTGCGGGAGTTGCTGGGGCTGGAACGGGAAATCCGGCGGATCGAGGCCTACGACATCTCCAACACCTCCGGCGTGAATTCCGTCGGGGGCATGGTGGTCTTCGAGAACGGGATGAAGCGCCCGAAGGATTACCGGAAGTTCAAGATCAAGACCATCGAAGGGCCCAACGATTACGGCAGCCTGCAGGAAGTCATTTACCGACGCTTCAAAAACTACCTGGAAGCGAAAAAGAGCGGGAAGAACAACGGGTTTGAAAAACTGCCGGATCTGCTGCTGATCGACGGCGGAGACAAGCAGGCGGCGGCGGTGGAAGCCGTGGTCCGGGCCATGGGGATCGACGTGCCCGTAGCGGGGATGGTGAAGGACGACAGGCACCGGACCCGGGATCTGGTCATCGACGGACAGCTGAAGGGACTGAAAGAAAACGACGAGGTCTTTAAATTCATTTACTTCATTCAGGAAGAAGTCCATCGTTTTTCCATCGACTACCACAAGAACCTGAGGAGCAAGGCCATGACCCGGTCCGTGCTGGACCGGATCCCCGGAGTGGGCGAGAAACGGCGGAACCAGCTGCTGGAGCATTTCGGCAGCGTGGAGAAAATCAAAGAGGCGACTGTGGAGGAGCTGGCGGAAGCCCCCGGCATGAACCGCCGGGTAGCGGAAGCGGTGAAAACGTTCTTTGAGGAAGAGGCGAAAGCCGAATAGGAGGGAAGAATGAAAAAGCGATTTTTGTGCATGGTGATGGCCTGCCTGATGGTCTTCACACTGGCGGCGGTGCCGGCGTGGGGAGCGAACATCCTCACCAAACTGCCCTGGGAAACGATGTACGATGAAGTGCAAAACCTGGACAGGTTTATCGCTGAAAAATACATCGCCTTTGCCGAACTCACCGGAGACGACATGGAGGAGCTGATCTGGGTGGAAAGGCAGACGTCCCGGGATTGGCAGACGGGGGAAACGGTGACCGATACCTATGTCTGCGTCCGGATGTATAATCAGGGAAATATGGCCGACATACTGAATGTGAAGGTGGATTTCGGGCCTTACGATTATGCGGGCACGGGACTGCACATTTGGGCGGCCGACGGCGAGCTGGTCATCTGTACGGCTTATCAGTCAGAGGATATCGCGCAGGAAGAGTATGTCCGGTATGTGTTCAACGGTAAAAAAATGGGCCAGAAGGAGACGCTGATCTATTACAGCGATCCCTTCCACGTCAGCGGGATCGAAGGCGGGGATGAACACGGCCAGTATTATTACTACGGGTTGGGTGCCAAAGTAGGCGGACCCGGGGAAGTCACGGAAGACGAATACAAGAGAGCGAAGTCCTATATGACGAAGCAGACGAATCCGGTGATTTCCATGAGAGCCTTTGAGGTCATTACGGATAACCCGGTCGGATTTACCAAAGACGCGGCTTTGAATTATTGCCAGGCCATGAATCAGAAGATGTTTCCGCAATACATAGATGTATCGACACTGGACTGGTTTTTTAACGACGTGGGCTATGTGACGGATAAGGGGCTCATGAACGGAACCGGGGACCGGCGTTTCTCTCCGAACCTGCCCGTTACCCGGGCCCAGATCGTCACGATCCTGTACCGGCTCGCGGGTTCTCCGCCGGCCTCCGGCAGCAGTTTCAAGGATGTGAAGGCGTCGGACTGGTTCGGCCCGGCGGTGGAATGGGCGTCCAAAAACGGTATCGTTTCCGGCTACGGCAACGGGTTCTTCGGACCGAATGATCCCCTGAACCGGGAGCAGCTGGCGACGATCCTGTACCGTTACACGAAATTCATGCTGTTCAAGACACCGGCCAACGGGGACCTGACCGGGTTCGGCGACCGGTCGGCAGTGAGCGGCTATGCCCTGGATCCCATGAAATGGGCGGTGGGCGTCGGCCTCATCAGCGGCACCGACAGCGGGAAATTGATGCCGGGCGGCAGCGCCACCCGTGCTCAGATGGCGGCGATCCTGCACCGCTACGACGGGATCGAATTCGAAGAAGCTCCGCCGGAAGCGGACTGGAAAGGCCTGTACCAGGCAAAGATCAATCAGATTGAAGGGGAATACAGCAACGGGACCCGGACGCTGGCTTCCAATCCCGCTTACGGGGACGCAAGACCTTTCTTTGCCCTTCAGGACCTGGACTTTGACGGCGTGCCGGAGCTGTACCACACACAGCTGCTGCCCATGATGGGGGGAGAGTGCGCCACAGAGCAGGACTATGAAGAGATCTACTACATCAAAGACGGAAAGGTCCGGCAGGGGACGATCAGCAGTTCGCATCACCTGGGCCTGATCCCGGGCTACCGCCAGGGAGGAACCGGGGATTTCACCTACGAGCGCTGGCAGTTCGTGGTCCGGGACAATAACAGTGAGAAGCGTTTTCTCACCAACGACTCCTGCAGCTACGGTGCGCAGGACTATCCGGAGCGGACCATCCAGGCTCTGGCATTCAATTCGGGGACCGGAAAACTGACGGCCACCGTCGTCCTGCACCAGGATGCCAACTCCTATGAGACGCCCCGGACGCTCACCGGCTATACGTACATCGCCGACGGCAGCACCCTGTCGTGGATGCGCTGGAAACCCGAAGGGAACCTGTGGAGCTGGAAAGCGTTATAATAAACCATAGAAAAAAACACTCCGTATCGTTTCATGAAACGGAGTGTTTTTATGTAAGAATAATGATTTCAGATTTTGTCGCATGCTATTTTGCATAGAGTTCTTCTGCGCCGACGACACGAATCCCCTTGGATTCAAACAGTTCGGATGCTTCGTCCATTTTGTCTACTTTCATGATGATCAGCGGTTTGACATCGGATTTCATTACAAATGAATAGATGTATTCGATATTGATGTCATTGTCATCGCACAGCTGGAAGATTTCATACAGAGCACCCGGTTTGTCCGCGATTTCTGCTGCCAGGATCTCACTGATCTTTGCGGCGTAACCGGCTTCCCGAACCGCTGTCAGAGCTGCCTCCGGATCGTCCACGACCAATCTTAAAATTCCGAATTCATTCGTATCGAAAACGGAAATCGCACGGATATCGATGCCCATATTCTTGATAGCCAGGGCAAGGGATGCGATATGTCCTTTTTTATTTTCGATGAACACCGAAAGTTGTTTTGCACGCATAGCTAACACTCCTTCCTCTCAGAGAGATCGTTCTCTCACAAATAGCTTATGTTATCTTTAAACATACCACATTTGGCCTTATTTATCAACTGTCAACGTCGTTATTTTATTGAAAATTTTTTTCTGTTTTGTGGTATAATGGAGAAAAGCAATCGTCCGGGGAAACCGGGAGAAACGGAGGAGAACGAAATGGACAAAAAAGTATTTGTACACCTGGCGGAGGGTTTTGAAGAAATCGAAGCGATGGCGACCATCGACATCCTCATCCGGGGTGAACTGGACGTGGAAATCGTGTCGGTGACCGGCGAAAAAATCGTGAAAAGCGTGCGGGGCATCGGCGTGCAGTGCGACAAGCTCTTTGAAGAAGTGGATTACAGCGAAGGCGGGATGATCGTCCTGCCCGGCGGAATTCCCGGGGTGGACAACCTGGGAGCCCATGCGGGACTGGTGGAACAGCTGAAAGCCTACAAGGAACAGGGGAAATGGATCGCCGCGATTTGCGCCGCACCCATCATCCTGCACGACAACGGGCTGATCGATGGCAAGACCCTGACCTGCTTCCCGGGCGTCGGGGATGGTTTCAAGGAAGCCAATGTGGTGAAAGACATCGTGGCGGTGGACGGAAAGCTCATCACATCCCAGGGACCGGGCACAGCCATCGAATTCGGGCTGAAGATCCTGGAACTGCTGAAGGGCAAGGAAATGTCGGACTACGTTAGAGGAAGATTATTGGCGTAAAACCGAAAAGGAGAACAATAATGAGTGAAAATAAAGGAAGAACCGGTGCGGGAGCGCCGGCGGACAACGATGATGACAATTACCTGACCCTGGAATTCGAAGACGGCAAGGAAATCGAATGCGAAATCATGGGCGTCTTTGAAGTGGAAGGGAAGGAATACATCGCCTTGCTGCCGAATGACGGCTCGGAAGATATTTACCTGTATGGTTACCGGGAAGTCAACGAAGACGAGTTCGAGATGCTGGACATCGAAGATGACGGTGAATTCGAGAAGGTGGCAGCGGAATTTGACCGGCTTATGTCGGAAGACGTAGTAGATCTGGAAGAAGAATAGACGGGAGCGGTTATGCAGAACAAACAGAGCAATTGGAAGGAATCCCTTCAGGGACTCCGTCTGCCGGCGTCCAGAAAAAAGGCCGGGGCCGACGGGGACAGCGGTGAAAACCGGGATTCTGTCCTCAAGGGCATGAAGCGGGATGAACTCCTGGAGATCCTGGTGGAAGTCTATCGGGAAAATGAGAATCTGAAAGAAAAGCTTTCGGAAACGGAAAAGCTGCTGGAGGAATACAAGACCCTGCTGGCCCGGTCCGGCGCATCGGCGGGAGGACTGGAGGAACGGCTCAGCGGGCTGGAAGAGAGCCAGCGGGAGCAGCTGGAACTGCTGCGGCGGCTGGCGGCGCAGAAATGACGGATAAACGCACTGGCGAAAATGGGCGACCCGACGCCAGTGCTTTTTAAAAGACGGAAGACGAGAGACAGAAGATGGGAGAACCCTCTCCGCCTGCTTCGCAGGCACCTCCCCCAAAGGGGGAGGCAAGTCTTCAATCTCCAATCTGCAATCTTCAATCTGAAAAAGGAGAAAAGCATGAGTGAAAAAGAGAAAAAAACCGTGAAGCTGGAGATACGGAAAAACGGCGAGAAAATAGATGAGATCGAAGCGGCGGTGGGCACCCCGTTTACCGAACTGGCCAAACCTTATGACAACGACCCGAAGTGCCGGATCCTGATCTGCCTGACGGGGTACCGGATCCGGGAACTGTTCCGGACCGTGGAGGAGGATCATACCACCGTCGATTTCCTGACGGCGGAAAACTTCAACGGCTACCGGGCCATGGAGCGGGCGCTGGTCTTCATTCTGGTACGGGCGGTCTGCGACCTGTTCGGGCTGGAATCCGTGGTGCGCGTACAGTATTCCCTGGACAAGGGCGTCCTGTGCAACATCAGCCCCTACGTGGGATGGCTGGATGAAAAAGCGGTGGACCAGATCCGGGAGCGGATGAAGGAGATCATCGCGGCGGATGAAAAATTTGAAAAATACAAAATGGAGACCGAGGGCGTCAAAGCCCTGCTGCTCTCCAGCAAATACACAAAGAGCAAGATCAAGCTCCTGGATTACCGGAACAAGCCGGTTTCCAGCATCTATAAACTGGGGGACATGTGGGACTATTTTTACGGAGCCCTTCCGCCTTCCACCGGATGCGTGCCGGTGTTTGACGTGAAGATGGTGGACGGTTCGGTGATCCTGCGGCTGCCCACGGCGGCGGACCCCCGGAAACTGCCGGAATTCGAACACAATCACCTGCTGAACGAGACCTTCAAGGAAACGGACAAGTGGATGGACATGATCCAGATTCCTTACGTAGCGTACCTGAACCGCTCCATTGAAAAGGGAACGTACCGCCGGGTCATCCAGGTGTCGGAAGCCATGCATGAAAAGAAGATCGCCCAGATCGCGGACAGCATCGTGTCCACCCGGAAGCGGGTCGTGCTGATCGCCGGGCCCAGCTCTTCCGGCAAGACCTCCTTTGCCCAGCGGCTGGGGGTCCAGCTGAACGTACACGGGCGGAAGGTCACGGCCCTGTCCACCGACGACTATTTCGTGGACCGGGAATTTGTGGAGAAGGATGAAAAGGGCAATTACAAGTTCGAGGACCTGGAAGCGGTGGACGTGAAATTGTTCAATGAACAGATGAACGCCCTGCTCGCCGGGAAGGAAGTGGACATTCCCGTCTACAACTTCCTGGAAGGCAAAAAGGAGTTCGGGAAGCGGATCACGAAGATGGATGAAAACGAGACTCTCATCATCGAAGGCATTCACGGTCTGAACGAAAAACTGACAAAGAATATTCAGGGGAAAGACAAATTCAAGATCTATATCAGCCCCCTGACGGCGCTCGGCGTCGACGCTCATAACCGGATCTACACATCGGATGCCCGGATCTTCCGGCGGCTGGTGCGGGATGCCCGGACCCGGGGTAAGACGGCAAAGGAATCCCTGAAGACCTGGAGTGTTGTCCGGGCCGGTGAAGAAAAGAACATCTTCCCCTTCCAGGAAGAGGCGGACATGATGTTCAACTCCGCCCTGCCGTATGAGCTGGCGGTGCTGAAGAAATACGCGGAGCCTCTGCTGAGGGAAGTTAAGGAGGAGGACCCGGAATACATCGACGCCCAGCGGCTTTTGAAAATGCTTTCGTATTTCCTGGAGCTGCCGGACGAAAGCGCTATCCTGAACAATTCCCTGCTGAAGGAATTCATCGGCGGGACCTGTCTGTTCGAGGATTGAGCCTGTAGCTTTTAGCTTCCGGCTTATAGCTTAAAAGGAGACATCAATGGACTACTTGAAAGGATTAAACGAGAAACAACGGGAAGCCGTTCTGTGCACGGAGGGACCCCTGCTGGTCATCGCCGGCGCCGGGAGCGGCAAGACCACCACCATGACACGGCGGATCGCGTACCTGATCGGGGAGAAGGGGGTGGACCCCTACAATATTTTGGCGGTGACCTTTACCAACAAGGCGGCGGAGGAAATGAGGGACCGGATCGAAGCCCAGGTAGACAACACCCGGGGGATGTGGGTCATGACGTTCCACGCGGCCTGCCTCAGGATCCTGCGCCGGTTCATCGACCGGCTGGGCTACCGAAGCGACTTTACGATCTACGACACCACCGACCAGAAAACCGTGGTCAAAGAATGCCTGGCGGATGCGGACCTGAGCGACAAGGTCTTCCCTCCGGCAGCGGTACTGGCCGTCATCAGCAAGTGGAAAAACAGCGGCGTGACTCCGGACCTGGCCCTTGCGGAAGCGGACTTTCTGCGGGAGCGGAACCTGGCGGATCTGTATCGGCGGTACATGGAAAAGCTGATGAAATACAATGCCCTGGATTTCGACGACCTGCTGGTAAAAGCGGTGGAACTGCTGGAGCAGGAGCCGGAGGTGCGGTCCCTGTACAGCGAACGGTTCCGCTACATCATGATCGACGAATACCAGGACACCAACAAGATCCAATACGACCTGGTCCGGCTGCTGGCGGGGGTTCATGGGAACATCTGCGCAGTGGGGGACGAGGATCAGTGCATTTACCAGTGGCGGGGAGCCGACATCCGGAACATCCTGCAGTTCGAGGAAGACTTTCCCGGCTCGAAAATCATAAAACTGGAACAGAATTACCGTTCCTGCGGAAACATTCTGGGGGCGGCGAATTCGGTGATCCAGAACAATACCGAACGAAAGGGAAAGATCCTCTGGACTGCGAAGGACGAAGGGGAACGCGTCCGGATCTACAAGGCGGCGACGGACCGGGACGAAGCGTTCCACATTGCCCGTGAGATCCATAAGATGAGGGACAAAGGCTACTCCTATTCCGACATCGCCGTGCTGTACCGGACCCACTCCATGTCCCGCGGATTTGAAGAAAGTTTCTCAAAACAGGACATTCCCTACCGGGTGATCGGCGGGACCCGGTTCTACGACCGGAAAGAGGTCAAGGACCTTCTTTGCTACATGCGGCTGATCCAGAACCCCGGGGATGACATTTCCTTCCGCCGGGTCATCAACGAACCGAAGCGGGGAATGGGAGACAAGTCCCTGGAGAAACTGGAGCTGCTGGCGAACCTGACGGAGGCATCCCTCTTCGACGTACTGGAAAACGGAGAGGGGCTGGATGCCCTGGCGGGGAAGGCAGAAGTCAGCGCCCGCCAGTTCGTCAACATGATCCGGCGTTTCTCCGACGAGCGGCACGACCGGAAGATCTCGGAAATCTACGATGCGCTGCTGCGGGAGTCCGGTTACCTGCAAACCCTGGAAGCACAGAACACCGTGGAAGCAGCCGGACGGATCGAAAACCTGATGGAATTCAAATCCGTGATCTATGATTTTGAAGATCAGGATCCCGACGGCACGTATGAGACCTTCCTGGAGAAGATCGCCCTGCTGACGGATGTGGATAATCTGGATGCCGGGGAGGATGCGGTGTCTCTCATGACGCTGCATAGCGCCAAGGGGCTGGAATTCTCCGTGGTATTCATGCCGGGGATGGAGGAAGGCGCCTTCCCGGTGACCCGGGCCTTTGACCGACCGGAAGACCTGGAAGAGGAACGGCGGCTGTGCTATGTTGGCATGACCCGGGCGAAGGAGATCCTCTACATGTCCGGTGCAGGCCAGCGGCTGGTGTTCGGCAAGCTGGACAGCTACCGGCAGGAATCCCGATTCCTGGAAGAGGTGGCGGAGGAGCATGCGGACCGGTTCGATACGGAAGTGAACAGCAAGGACCGCGGACGCAGTTTCAGCGAGATGTTCCCCGGCGATGACAAGACGGGGCCGGTACGGTTCCTGGACCTGGGCAGGCAGATGGTGAATACCGGCCGGAAGACTGAAAAACCGGCGGCGGCCCCGGCGGCTTCCTCTGCAGGAAGTTTTTCCGGCGGTGAGCGGGTCCGGCACAAAAAATACGGTGAAGGAATGGTCATCGGCGTTCGGAAGGAAGGACGGGACGAGATGATCACCATCATCTTTGACGAATACGGAACGAAGGTCTTTGATGCGGGCATTGTGAAACTGAAGAAACTGTAGCCCGGATCATGAAAGGAAATACAATGGATAAGGAAGGCGCAAAAGCCCGCATTGATGAGCTTCGCAAAATCATCGAATATCACAATGACCGGTACTACAATCAGGACGATCCGGAGATTTCGGATTTCGAGTACGACGTGCTGTCCCGGGAACTGCGGGCGCTGGAAAAGGATCATCCGGAATTCGCCTCGGCGGATTCCCCGACTCAGCGGGTCGGCGGCAGCTCCGGCAAACGGGAACTGCGGAAAGTGGACCATGACGTGCCGGTGATCAGCCTCCAGGATGGCTTTTCGAAAGAGGAAATCGAAGCATTTTACAACCGGATCCGGGAAGAGATCGACGATCCGGTTTTCGTGGTGGAGAAGAAAATCGACGGCCTCTCCGTGGTGCTGCGGTATCACGACGGGCGGCTGACGGAAGCCATCACCCGGGGCGACGGGGTGACCGGCGAGAGCGTGTATGAGAACTGCCTCGAAATCGCGGCTCTGCCGAAGACACTGAAGGAAAAACTCCCTTACGTTGAAGTCCGGGGCGAGGTCTATATGACGAAGGACAATTTCGAGGAGGCCAACCGGAAGCAGGCGGAGACCGGCGGAAAGCTGTACCAGAACCAGCGGAACATCGCCGCCGGGACCTTGCGGCAGCTGGACAGCAGCATCGTCCGGGAGCGGGGACTGGATATTTTCGTCTTCAACCTGGAAATCTGCGAAGGCAGGGACTTCGAAACCCATTCCGGAACGCTGGAGTGGCTGCGGGAGCAGGGCTTTGATGTAACGCCGGATTACCGGATCTGCCGGACGTTCCCGGAGATCTGGCAGGCCATAGAAGATATCGCGGCAGACCGCTGGGACCTGCAGTACGGCATCGACGGCGCCGTCGTCAAGGTGGACAGCCTGGCGGCGCGGAAGCAGCTGGGGATGACCTCCAAGGTGCCCCGGTGGGCGGTTGCCTATAAATACCCGCCGGAACAGCAGGAGACCGTGGTGGAGGACATTACGGTGCAGGTGGGACGGACCGGGCGGATCACACCCCTGGCCATTCTGAAGCCCGTGCGGATCGCCGGGTCCACCGTCAGCAAGGCCACCCTCCACAACCAGGATTACATCGACATGAAGGATGTCCGGGTGGGGGATACGGTGGTGGTCCAGAAAGCCGGAGACATCATCCCGGAGATTTCCCGGGTCATCCCGGAGAAGCGCCCGTCGGGCACGGTGCGTTTCACCCTGCCCGAGAAGTGTCCGATCTGCGGCAGTGAAACGGTCCGGGAAGAAAACGGCGCAGACCTTCGGTGTCCCAGCAGCGACTGCTACGGCAAGCGGGTGCGGGCCATCGAATACTTTGCCTCCAAGGACGCCATGAACATCGACGGTTTCGGCCCCAGCACGGCGGAAGCCCTGTACGACAGCGGTTATGTGGAGGATATTGCCGATTTATATACGTTGAATAAATACCGGGAAGACCTGATCGAAGCCGGTACGGTGGGGCGGGAGAAATCCGTGGACAACCTGCTGGCATCCATCGAGGGCTCGAAAAGCAACGGGCTGACCCGGCTCCTGACGGGACTCGGGATCCGGAACATCGGAAAGCAGTCCGCCCGGGTGCTGGCCCAGCATTTCCCGGACCTGGACGCCGTGATGGCGGCAGATGAAGAGGCGATCAAGGCCCTGCCGGATTTCGGCGACATCGCTGCGGCGGACCTGACGGCATTCTTTGCGGAACCCCGGAACCAGGAACTGATCGAAAAGCTGCGGGAGCGGGGGGTCAGCATGGTTTCCGACGAGGAAGCGTCGAAGGTGGACGACCGGTTTGCGGGAATGACCTTCGTACTGACCGGGACTCTGCCCACCCTGACCCGGAGCGAGGCTTCGGCCATCATCCAGTCCTACGGCGGAAAAGTTTCGGGCAGCGTGTCCGGGAAGACCACTTATGTATTGGCGGGCGAAGAAGCCGGAAGCAAGCTGGACAAGGCCCGGACGCTGGGCGTTGAGATCATCACCGAGGATGATTTGAACAACATGATCCGATAAACGAGGGTAATCGTGCGATACTGTATGAGGACTGCCTTCAGGCGAGCAATAGTTCCTCAGAGGAAAGGCGCTTATACCGTTTCGAATACAGAGGCGATTTAGCCCCCTTACATGCGCCGATTCCGGCGAGGAAGCTATTGTCGCCTCCTGCAGCCCGGATTATGATATATGATGTAAAGAAAGAGGAAATCATTATGCGTTACGACGGAAGAGAGAACGATCAGATCCGCCCGGTGAAGATCACCCCGGACTACCTGATGCATCCGGCCGGATCGGTGCTGATCGAAATGGGCGACACCAAAGTGATCTGCACCGCATCGGTGGAAGAGAAGACCGCCCGCCACCTGACCGGCACCGGCCAGGGCTGGGTCACGGCGGAATACGGAATGCTGCCGGGGTCCACGGGGAACCGGAAATCCCGGGAGCGGAATAAAGTGGACGGCCGGAGCCAGGAAATCCAGCGGCTCGTGGGCCGGGCCCTTCGCAGTGTGGTGGACATGAACGCCATGGGCGAGCGGTCCGTATGGATCGACTGCGACGTGATCCAGGCGGACGGCGGCACCCGGACCGCATCCATCACCGGCGGCTATGTGGCCCTGGTGCTGGCGTTCCGGAAACTGGTCAAAGAAGGCGTGCTGGAGGAAGTGCCGGTGAAGAACTATATCTCCGCCATAAGCGTGGGCATCATCGACGGCGAGGTCCGGCTGGACCTGCCCTACGAGGAGGATTCCCGGGCCGGGGTGGACATGAATATCGTGATGAACGATGCCGGCGAATACGTGGAAATCCAGGGCACGGCGGAAGACGGCGCATTTACGCCGGAACAACTGCAGCAGATGCTGGCCTATGCGAAAAAAGGCTGCGATGAACTGATGAAAGTACAGAAGGAGGTGCTGGAAGGATGACGACAGTAGTAGCGGCGACAGGAAACGAACATAAACTGAAAGAACTGAAGGCGATCATGGAGAAGTTTGGCATGAACGTGATCTCCCAGGAAGAGGCCGGATTCGGCGGTGTGGACATCGTGGAAGACGGGGAGAGCTTTGAGGAGAATTCCTTTATCAAGGCCGATGCGATCATGGAACTGACCGGCCAGATCGCCGTGGCGGACGACTCCGGACTGGAAGTGGATTATCTGGACGGAGCGCCGGGGGTACATTCCGCCCGGTATGCCGGCGAGCATAAGAGCGATGTGGACAACAACAACAAACTCCTGAAGGAGCTGGAAGGCGTGCCGGAAGAGGAACGGACAGCCCGGTTCGTATCCGTGGTCACCATGGTATATCCGGATGGGAGAATGCTATCCGCGCGGGGCATCTGCCCGGGAAAGATCCTCTTTGAACCCCGGGGCACCGGCGGTTTCGGGTACGATCCCTTATTCCTGCCGGACGGCCTGGACCAGACATTCGCCGAAATCGACCAGGAAACCAAAAACAAGATCAGCCACCGGGCGAATGCACTGAAAAACCTGGAAAGAATGCTGGGATAAAAAACAAAAAAAGAACGTGAGCTTTCAAATATAATGAAATGCTCACGTTTTATTTTTGTGCTCTCGTATCCCGGAAAGCTACGTTCACGATGATGCCAAAGACCAGCATGAAGCTCATCATGAAGAACCACAGGATCAGGACGATGATGGAGGTCAGCGCCCCGAAGATCGCATCCAGCCGGAAAAAGTACCGGATATAAATCAGGTAGGCGATGGATGCCACCATGATCCCGATGGTCGCCGTGATGGAGCCCGGCAGCACTTCCCGGTAAGGAAGGTTCGTGGCCGGCATCCGGCTGTAGATGAAGGTCAGGATCAGGAAGGACAGCGCCATAACCACCGGCAGTGCAAAGAGCCGGTAGATCCGGTAGATCAGGTCCGACAATACGCCGACTTCCACGTGGGAGACCCACACGTCCAGCACCGTTCGCCCGAAGACGAAGAATACCAGGGACAGGACTACCAGCAGAATCAGCAGCAGCGTCAGCGCCAGTGATTTCAGGAACCTACGGAACATGGCCATGGGCACGTCCCGCATGCTCGCCTGGATCAGATTGTCCGTGGCGTAGTCGGCCACCTTGATCAGCGTGTACATTCCCCTCGTCGACAGGTACAGGGTGATCGCAAAGAAAATCAACGTTGCCAAAAACCCGGAACTCTGGTTCTGCTGTGAGAAGAACGGGATGAGTATACTGCTGATCTGGGCCGGCAGGTAATTCCGCATCAGGCTGACGATCAGGTTGGTGCCGGAGAAAAAGAAGTTCGCCATATAGTTGAAAAGCAGTACCACCGGCGCCGTGGATAGCAAGAAGTAATACGCCAGACCCGGTGAAATATTCAGGTAAAACGGGTCTGACATATCTCTTACGATACACTTTACAATACTCTTAAACCGCTGTACAACAGAGGGTTTGATATTCGGTTTTGGGGGTTTGTTCAAGTGTATATTTGGTTTGTTCATGGATCCTTTATTTAATGACCCGTACGGAAATCAGGCCGTCAAAACGAATCGCGGCCGCTTCCTCTTCATCGACGCTTCTGTTGATGTCGACGAGCGTATAGGCAACATTGCCCCGGGTCACGGCGGTCATGTTCTCAATCTTCACTTCCAGCAGTCCGTCGCAGACGTTGGTGATGTTGGAAATGCCGTCGTTGGTGTTTTTGTGGATAAAAGCCAGCCGTCCGTCAGTTCTCGGAACGCCCATCCGGCAGGTCGGGAAGTTCACCGAATTGACGATATTGCCGTTTTCGAGATAATCAGCAATCTCGGCGGCAGCCATCATCGCGCAGTTTTCTTCCGCTTCTTCCGTGGAGGCTCCCAGGTGCGGCAGCATCATGACCTTGTCATTGCCCTGGAACTGCGGCGTGGGGAAGTCCACGATATACTTGGAAACCTTGCCTTCCGCCAGAGCCGCTTCCATATCGTCGCCGTTGACGATTTCCGCTCTGGAGAAATTCAGGACCTTGGCCGGTTTGGTCAGCTTGTTCAGGATCTCTTCGTTGATCATGCCCTTGGTTTCCGGGAGAGCCGGAATGTGCACGGTCACATAATCCGCATCCGCCAGCAGCTCGTCCATATCCGAAGTGACCTTGGAAGTGGAGTAGAGGTGCAGTGCGGAACTGACGGAAATGTAGGGGTCATAGCCCATGACGGTCATGCCCAGGTCGGAAGCCGTGTTGGCAACGGAAACGCCGATGGCGCCCAGGCCGATGACGGCGATTTTCTTGCCGGCCAGTTCGGTGCCCGCAAAGCTGGACTTGCCCTTTTCCACCTTTTCGCTGATGCCTTCAGACTCCAGGCTCCGGACCCATTCCACGCCGGAAACGATGTTCCGGGCGTCGGCAAACAGAGCCGCGATTACCAGTTCTTTTACCGCGTTGGCGTTGGCGCCCGGGGTATTGAATACCACGATGCCTTCCTCTGCGCAGCGGTCCAGCGGGATGTTGTTGACACCGGCGCCTGCTCTGGCGATGGCCTTCAGCGAAGGTGCGAATTCCATTTCATGCATTTTATAACTTCTCACCAGGATCCCGTCCGCGGCGTCCAGTTCGTCGATGACGGCGTACTTGGCTGCATCCAGCTTGGCGAGTCCTTTCGGCGAGATTTTGTTGAGTGTAGCAATCTTAAACATGATGTTCCCTTCTTGTCTGTTATTTGTTTTCCTTTTCGAATTTTTCCATGAAAGCAATCAGCTTGTCCACGCCTTCTTCCGGCATGGCGTTGTAGATGCTGGCTCTCATTCCGCCCACTGTCCGGTGGCCGCCCAGGTTCACCAGGCCGGCTGCCTTGGCTTCCGCCACGAACTTCTTGTCCAGCGCTTCGTCTCCTGTGACGAATACCACGTTCATCAGGGAACGGTCTTCCTTGTTCACCGGGCACTTGAAGAGTTCGCTCTTGTCGATGGCGTCGTAGAGTTTTGCCGCCTTGCGTTCATTGATTTCCTGCATGGCTTTGACGCCGCCCTTGGCCTTGACCCATTCGAAGACCAGCTTCGCAAAATAGATGGAGTAGGTCGGCGGGGTGTTGTACAGGGAATCCTTTTCCGCCTGGGTCTTGTAATCCAGCAGGACGGGGCAGTTTTCCGGAGCAAAGCCGATCAGGTCTTCCCGGATCGCAGCCACGACCAGGCCCGCCGGGCCGATGTTCTTCTGTGCGCCGGCAAAGATCAGACCGAACTTGCTGATATCGTATTCCTGGGACAGGATGTTGGAGGACATGTCCGCTACCAGCGGGATGTCACCGGTGTCCGGGATATAGGGATACCGGGTTCCGTAGATGGTGTTGTTCATGCAGATGTATACGTAGTCCGCATCTTCCCGGAAGTCTTCTCTCTTTACCTTCGGGATGTAGGTGTATACATCCGGCTCGGAAGTGGCAACGACTTTGATGTCGCCGAACTTCTTCGCTTCCTGCATCGCCTTTTTGGCCCACTGGCCGGTGACGATGTAGTCGGCTTTTTTGGAGTTCCGGAGCAGGTTCAGGGCCACCATGGAGAACTGGGTGGTTCCGCCGCCCTGGAGGAACAGTACCTTATAGTTGTCCGGGATGTTCATCAGTTCTCTGAACAGCGCCTCGGCTTCTTTAATAATGTTGTCAAAGTCCTTGGAACGATGGCTCATTTCCATCACGGACATACCGGCTTCACCGTAATTGGTCATTTCACTTGCGGCTTTTTCCAGTACCTCCAGAGGCATCATCGACGGACCGGCTGAGAAGTTATACACTCTTTCCATTTAAAACATCTCCTTCTGCTTGTTTTTAAGAACAAAACTGCTCATAAATCAACCTATATTCTATCAGAAAAAGGAGGGTTTTTGAATAGAATTTTTTCATGATGTTGAAAAAAATTTAACGAATAGGGAGAAATTTTTTCTCTGTTGTGATATAATAATATGAATTATTGTATAAAAGTAAGGAATCTGTAATGGTTCAGCAATGATTTTCCCGTATAATGAAAGCGGACACATCCGATATTACGGGAACAGCAAGGAGACTCTTATGACTACATATGATGGAAGGCTTTTGAGAAAAAAACTGGGCGCTGCGATCCTGGCCTTTGTGCTGAGTTTCGCGCTCCTGGGTTCGGGCACCGTCTATGGGATCAGCCTGACAGGGCAGGACATACCGGGGATCACCGACATCGCCGGCGTCGGCACCATGCCGGAACTTACTGCACAGTCCGCCATCCTCATCGATGCGGATACGGGACAGATCCTGTATGAGAAGGACGCCTATACCCAGCGTTACCCGGCCAGTACCACAAAAGTCATGACGGCACTGCTTGCCATCGAAAAACTGGACATGGATACCGTGATCACCTGCGACAGCGAAGCGGTCAATATGTCGGGCAGCCAGATTTACCTGCAGGAAGGAGAAGAACTGCGGGCGGAGGATCTGATTTATGCGACGATGTTGTCTTCCGCCAATGACGCGGCAGCTGCGCTGGCAGTCGCTGTGGGCGGTTCGATTCCGGATTTCGTGGACATGATGAATGAGAAGGCGGCGCAGGCCGGCGCATTGAATACGCAGTTTCACAATCCAAACGGACTCCCCGACGAGCAGCACCTGACCACGGCTTATGACCTGGCGGTAATCACCCAGGCGGCATTCCGCCATGCGAAGTTCCGGGAGGTCGTGGCAACGATCAATTACACGATCCCGGCGACCAACATGAACGCACCCCGGGAACTCAAGAACGGGAACAATCTTCTGTTTGATGACCAGCCCCGTTACACCATCAACGGTGAAATGGTCGGGGCGAAATACGAAGGCGCTACCGGCGTCAAGCCCGGCTACACCGATTCCGCGGGCAGCTGCCTGATTGGTTCGGCGGAGCGGGACGGCCATGAACTCATCGGCGTAGTGCTCCTGTGTGAAACGGAGCAGCATTATCCGGATATGATCCAGCTGCTGGATTACGGGTTCAACAACTATGAAAAACTGACCCTCTGCAAGGCGGAGGATTACCAGTATACCGTTAAGGTCAAGAATTCCCAGACCCGCAAGATTCCGGCTGCGATGGCGGAAGATGTGAGCATTACCCTCCCCAAGGGCGCCGACCCGGAAAAGGTCAGCGTGAAGGAAAAGATGGACAAGGTTTACACGGCTCCCATCGAAGCGAACCAGACCCTGGGAACGGTGGAAGTTTCCTATAACGGCCACGTAGTGGGCGACGTGCCTATCGTGGCGAAACAGGCTGCACCGGCCAAACCGCCGGGGCAGATGAAAAAGGTCATTAAAAAAGCATTGAAGATCGGCGGCATCATCCTGGCAGTGCTCTTTGTACTGTTCCTGCTCATCGGATGGATTTCCCGGACGATCAACCGGCGCAGAAGGGCAAAGAAGCGCAGACAGAGACGGGCGGCGGAAGCCAGACGGCGGCAGGCCTCTTCCGGACAGGGACAGCGCAGACGGCCGGCCGGAAGCAGCAGCGGCAGCAGCGGCGCACCCCGGAAACGGCGGCCGGATGGCAGCCGAACCGGCAGCGGCAGCGAGGTTCGCAGAAGACCTCCGCAGAAAAGAAGATAACATACGGGGCGGCTGAGTCCGCCCCTTTGGTTTGGCATAAATGGGAGAAAAAGAGATGAGTAGGAAAAGAATACTGATTCTGACATTGATCCTGGCAGCGGCGGCGCTGGTATTATCAGCCTGTTCCATCGCCGGTGCAACTGACTTTGAAGACGTGGACGAAGAACAATGGTATTACGAATCCGTATATAAGGTGGCGGACGATAAAATCATGTCCGGCGTGGCGAAAAACGTGTTTGGGCCGGAGGCCGCAACCACGCGGGCCATGCTGGCGACTGTCCTGTGGCGGGCAGATGGCGCGCCGGCCGGGGACAAAGGAGCCGAAGCGCCGTTCAGCGACCTGAAAGAAGACTGGTACCGGACCGCCGTAGGCTATATGTCCGATTCCGGATGGATCCAGGGTTACCCGGACGGGACTTTCCGGCCGGACCGGGAAGTGACCCGGGCCGAGGCGGCGGTGATGATCGGGAATGCCCTGAGCGGACGGGAGGTTTCGGAGCCTCTGAAGCTGACGCCTTTTACGGATGAAAAACAGATTCCGGACTGGGCGAAGAAGGGCATTGAAGAATGCCAGATGGCGGGAGTCATCGGCGGCTATGCCGACGGAAGCTTCCGGCCGGGACAGACCATTACCCGGGCGGAACTGGCGAAGATGCTGGCGGCCTTCCTGGAACTGCCGGCCAATAAAGAGGAGCCTTCCGGCGAAAACGATGAGGAAGCGGCAGTGGACCGGATGATCGCAGCCGTGACCGGGGATGTGGACGGCAATTACCTGTTCTCCCCCCTGAGCCTGAAAACGGCCTTTGCCATGGCGGCAAACGGGGCTGACGGCGAAACGAAGAGCGAGATCCTGGAAGCCATGGGCATTGAGGACCTGGACGAGTTCAATTCCTATTTCAGAAGCCTGCGCAGAAAATATGATGCGGCATCGGAAGCCATTACCGTTGATTTGAACAACTCCATCTGGGTCAACGAGAGCCGGATGATGGGCTTTGAATTCAAGGAAGATTATAAAAAGCTGACGGATAAATTCTACGGTGCGAAAGCCGGCGTGGTGAACGACAGCGATGCAGTGGAAACCATCAATAACTGGATCAGCGACAAGACCCGGGGCAAGATCGAGAACTGCATCAGCAGCAGCGACTTTTCCACTGCCCTGGTGAACACCCTGTATTTCAAGGGCAAGTGGGTCCTCGGCTTTGACAAGGCAGCCACGAAAAAAGGAACCTTTACCAATGCCGGCGGGAAGAAAGTCAAAACGGACCTGATGCATATGACGGAAGACGTGTCGTATTATGAAAGCGGCACGACCCAGATGATCAGCCTGCCTTACGACAAGGCGGTCTACGAACAGGACGGGGAATCCGAGGAAAGCAAGATCAAGAGCTATTTCTCAGATATGGACATCAGCATGTATGTGGTGCTGTCGGACAATCCGGTGGACATCGCCTCGTTCATCAAGGAATCGGTTCCGCGGATGACCACCCGGAAGATCGTCATCACCCTGCCGAAATTCACGTTCCGGAGCGATTTTGATCTGAAGGCCCCGATGCAGTCGCTGGGGATCCGGAAAGCCTTTACGGACCAGGCGGAATTCTATCAAATGTCGGAAATGCAGCAGCAGATCTCCGGCGTGATCCAGAACACCTACATCGCCGTAGACGAGGAAGGTACGGAAGCGGCGGCGGTAACCGTCCTTTCCATGGAAGCAATGGCGGCCATGCCGGAGGAACCCTATGCGGAGTTTACGGCGGACCGGCCGTTCCAGTTCGCGATCCGGGACAACAAGAGCGGTGAGATTCTGTTTGCCGGTGCGTACAACAAAGTGGAATAAAGCTTTGCCGATCAGGAGGAAGGACAAAGATCCTTCCTCTTTTTTTGTGGAATCCAATCTGTCAGAAGAGAACTGTACAAGGAGCGGTATGATTTCCCCCGAGGCGACGCAGAACGCGGGTACTTAACGATTGGCGAGCTCTGCAAGAGCGAAGACAGAGTTTAGTACCCCTGCGTGAGTGCCTCGAGCGAGAGCGTCCGAGGGGGAAATGCATACCGCTTCAAACGGTTCTCTTCGAGAGAAATCATACAGCTCCTGGGGCGGTCCGCATTTGAATGGCGGTAACAGTATTGTAAAGAGATTGTAAGCCGGGTTTGGCCGGATTAGGTGTATAATAGTAATATAGAATGACAGAATAATGGACTACAAGGAGGAAAATGGGATGAAGAAGAATACAAAACGGATCCTGATGCTCCTGCTGTCGGCGGCGCTGGTGCTGGGGATGTTCCCGGCGGCAGCCTTCGGAGCGGACGGCTTTCAGGATGTCAATGAAAAAGACTGGTATTATGATTCCGTTACGGAAATGGCGGACGAAGGGCTGATGAACGGCGTGGGCGAGAACACGTTCAACCCCGGGGGTGACGCCACCCGCGGCATGCTGGTGACGGTGATTTGGCGGATGTGCGGCTGCGTGAAGCCCAGCCACGGTGCTGTCTGCAAATTCCCGGATGTGACGGAGGACTGGAACAAGACCGCCATCATGTGGATGTCCGAGGGAGACGGCATCAACGGTTATGAGGACGGGACTTTCCGGCCCAACAAGGCCCTGACCCGGGCGGAAGCGGCCAAGATCATCGGGTTTGAGGCGTGGAACCGGGATTCCGAGAACAACCCGCCGCCTCTGGAAGCGAAACCCTTCGCCGACCAGGACCGGATTCCGGACTGGGCCAAACGCTGGGTGGAGGTCTGCCAGGAAAAGGGGATCCTGGAGGGATACAGCGACGGGACTTTCCGACCGGATAAGACCATCACCCGGGCGGAGTTGACGAAGATGCTGTCCGTTCTGAAGACACTGGACCACCATCATGTCCCTGTGCCTCCGATCCATGAGGATTACGACCCCAATGCGAAGACAGATGCCATAATCGAAGCCGTCGTGGGGGACACTACGGAAAACTACCTGATTTCGCCCCTGAGCCTGAAGGCAGCCTTTGCCCTGGCAGCCAACGGGGCGGAAGGGGAGACGCAGCAGGAGATCCTGGACAGCCTGGGAATGGGAAATCTGGGACAGTTCAACGATTATATGAAAGACCGGAAGGAGAAGTACGGCAAGGCGGCGGACGTCATTACCATCGACCTGAACAACTCCATCTGGGTCAATGAGAGCCGCGCCTTCGGAGCGGATTTCCGGGAAGATTACAAACTGCTTCTGGATGACTTCTACAGCGCGGAAGCCGGCAAGGTGAACGACAGCAACGCCGTTTCCACCATCAACGGCTGGATCAGCGATAAGACCCGGGGCAAGATCGACAAGGTCCTGAATTCTCCGGAGTTCACCACATGCCTGGTGAACACCCTGTATTTCAAGGGCGCCTGGATGATGCCTTTCAATAAACAGGCGACCCGGAAGGGGACCTTTACGAATGCGGACGGGACGCAGACACAGACGGACCTGATGCATATGACGGAAGACATCCGCTATTACAGCAGGGATGGCGTTCAGATGATCCGCCTGCCCTACGAAAACCTGGTTCGGGACGAGAACGGGATGCGCAAAGGGGATGGTCCCTTCGTGACCGCCAGCATGTACGTTGTCCTGTCGGATCAGCCGGTGGAGCTGGCAAAACTCATCGACGAAGCCCGGGATGAAATGAGCATGAAGCTGGTGGCGGTGACCCTGCCGAAGTTCACCTTCAAGTGGAACGGGGAGCTGAACACCGCGCTTCAGGAACTGGGTATCCGCAAAGCTTTCACGGACGCGGCGGAATTCGATCCCATGTCGGAGCTGCCCCAGTGCATTTCCCAGGTGCTCCAGAGCACCTTCATCGCGGTGGATGAAGAAGGAACGGAAGCAGCGGCGGCCACGGTGATCCTGGAGAAGGCCACCACGGCGCTGGATCCAAAGGTGCCGATTCCCTTCACGGCGGATCATCCCTTCCGGTTTGCCATCGTGGATGATGACAGCCACGAAGTGCTCTTCGCCGGGGCGTATAACGAGGTAAAGTGAGAAAGACAGTCCATAGGGAGGCAATAAAAAAATGAGAATGACGAAACGATTCGGGTGCTTGATACTGAGCATGGCTTTGGTATTCGGGATGTTTCCGGCGACGGCTTTTGCCGCAGAGGGATTCCGGGATGTCTCGGCAGGCGATTGGTATTTTGAGACCGTGCATCAGGTGACAGACCTGAACCTGATGAAAGGGATCGACAGCGACCGCTTCGACCCGAAGGGCACCGCCTCGCGGGCCATGCTGGCCACCGTGATCTGGCGGGCGGACGGCAGCCCGGCGGGTTATGAAGACAAGAAACAGTTTAACGATCTGACGGCGGACTGGTACAAAGACGCCGTGAGATACATGGCTTCTGAAGAACGGATCAGCGGATATCCGGACGGATCTTTCCGGCCTGACCGTCCGGTGACCCGGGCGGAAGCGGCGGTGATGTTCGGCAAATCCGCCCAGATGAGAGGACTGGGGATGAGCGAGGAAGTGAAAACCTTCAAAGATGCGGATCAGATTCCGGACTGGGCGAAGGACAGTATCGATGTCTGCCAGGAGAAGGGTATTCTGAAAGGCTATGAAGACGGCACTTTCCGTCCGGACCGGACCATCACCCGGGCGGAACTGGCGACGATGCTTCAGGCTTTCGCATCGCTGCGGCTGCACCAGGATCTGCCGGTGGGACAGACCTATCAGGCGAATGAAGCCACCGGCAAAATGGTCGAAAACCTGGTTGCGGACAAGCAGGAAAACTATATGATCTCCCCCCTGAGCCTGAAGATGGCGGCGGCTATGGCGGCAAACGGCGCGGCGGGAGAGACCCGGACAGAAATGAATGAGGCACTGGGCCTGCGGACGGTCGCAAAAAAAACGACCGCTTACGATGATCTGGTGCCGGTGGATGAATATTACCGGGATCTGAGAGAGACGTACAAGAGCTTTGCCGGGGCAGCCACCCTGGACCTGAATAATTCCATCTGGATCAATGAAAGCCAGATGGGACCGTGCCGGTTCAAAGAGAACTTTGAGAAAGTCCTGAAAGAATGCTATGATGCAAAGTCCGGAGTGGTCAATAACCAAAACGCGGTGAAGACTGTCAACGACTGGGTCAGTGAAAAGACCCGGGGGAAGATCCAAAACACACTGGATTCGCCGGATTTCTACACGCTGCTGGTGAACACGGTGTATTTCAAAGGCCGGTGGGCAGATGCATTTGATCCGGGAGCGACCCGGAAAGGAGACTTCACTCAGGCGGACGGCACAAAGGTGAAGACGGACCTGATGCATAAAATGTCGAGAACCTGGTATTACAGGGACGGCGACGTGCAGATGATCAAATTACCTTATGACAAGTGCTCCTATGAGGATACCGGAAACGGATACAGCGAAGTAAAGGACTATTATTCGGATATGGACCTGAACATGTATGTCCTGTTATCAGGTAAGCCGGTGGACCTGGCGGAGCGGATCGAAGATGTCCGGGATATCATGGAGTGGAGAGAGGTGGATATCACCTTGCCGAAGTTCCGCTTCGAATATACGGCGGATATGACAGCCGGACTTCAGAAAATGGGCATGAAAAAGGCTTTCTCCCCGGAGGAAGCGGATTTCTCGAACATGGTGGACGGGCCTCAGTGGCTGGACAGCGTCCTGCAGAAGACCTTCATTTCCGTTGATGAGGAAGGCACGGAGGCAGCGGCTGTCACCGTAATGATTGGCGCAGGTTCCGGGCTTCCGGAAGAACCGGTGGTCTTCACCGCAGACCGGCCTTTCCAGTTCGCCATCGTGGACGATGCGAGCGGGGAGATCCTCTTCATCGGGGCGTACAATAAGGTTGAATAGCCGGGTTTGGCGCAAACACCGCGGTGGGCGATGCGGCCAATTGTTTCAGGGCCCTGTGGCAATGCTCCTGCAATCGGTGAAATAAACCGTGACAGAAAAAGCGGAATGTGGTATAGTATTCGCAATAAAAGTGTGTGAATACGGGAGGTAAGAAATGGCTTGTTTTCTGGTGTCGGCTGCGGAAGCCGTCGTCGTGACCGCTGTGGAAAAGGCGGAAGAGAAAAAGGAAAAGAATCTGGAGGAGGTTCGCTCGGAAGAAGTGAAGGAAACCCGGATCCCCTTCAGCAGAAAGTTAAAATGGCTGACATGGATGCTGTGGGGCGGTGCGGCCCTGCTGCTGTTTGAACATATCTGGCACGGGGAAATCGTGCCCTGGTTCCCCTTCCTGACGGCCATGTCCAACCCGGCCGACAAGGTGGAGATGTTCCGTGAAATGGCCACGGTGGGCGTCTGCATGGCGGGACTGATCACCCTGGTGTGGGTCGGAATGTGCCTGGCTGCGGACCGGATCGCGAAGAGATCGGACGCTGAAGCGCCGGATCACACTGCCGCATAAGGAGGAAATCCATGACATTGCTGATCACGGTTTTTGCCGCTGTCATCGCCACGGTCAAGTGGTATAACCGGGAAAACGACGATATGAGGCTGGGGATCCTCTGCTTCCTGTACTGGGGAGCTTCCATCATGTGGCTGGTGGACGCCCTGTTTGAATACGCGGAGCTGGGAATGGATTATTTCCGGCCGGCCCCGGCGGATATGCTGAACGACGCCTTCCTGGGGCTGTCGGCAGTGGCAGTGGGACTGGTGATCTGGCTGGTCCGCCTGCTGATCACGGACCCGAAGGGATCGGTGCGCAGGGCATTGAGAAAAGAATAGTAAGGAAAAAGAATGAAAGGGTGTCCCAAAAGGGACACCCTCATTTTTATATGTTCGCCGATATTTTGTACAGGTCGTACGCTTTCAGGATGACTTCTTTGGTGGGAGAAATGTCTTCCGGAAGATTGTCCATGGAAAACCATCCCACGTTTTTGCTCTCATAGCTGCAGCGCAGGTTCCCGTAAAGGTACATCCCCACGTAGATCAGCAGTCTGGCCCGGACCTCCGGGAATTCATAGTCGCCCAGGGGTGCCATGACCTCGCAGGTGATGCCGGTCTCCTCCAGGACTTCCCGTTCGATGGTCTCCCGGGGGGATTCGCCCCGGTCCGGAAAGCCGGCAGGCGGGCCCCAGGCCTGGGGCGGAAACCGCCTCTGTACCAAGAGGACCTCGTCTTTTTCATTGAAAATGATCCCGCAGGGGGCATTTCGCAGTTCCTGGTCATAAATATTCATGGGTACTCCTTATCAATGAGCTAAAAAGATTGCAGATTGAAGATTATAGATTGAAGATTCTCCAATCTACTATCTTCCGTCTCCCATCTGATATCAAGCTTTGCCGCTGGCGTTCAGAACGTTGCGGATCTTGTGCTGTACCATGCCTTTGATGGCTGCCCGGCCGGGACCCAGGTACTTCCGGGGGTCGAATTCCGCCGGATTTTCCACGAAGACTTTCCGGATCGCCGCAGTCATGGCCAGTCTCAGGTCAGTATCGATGTTGACCTTGCAGACATGGTGTTTTACCGCTTCCTGGATCATGGCTTCCGGCACGCCCTGTGCGCCCGGAATATTGCCGCCGTACTGGTTGCAGGTGTCCACGAATTCCTTCAGAACGGAAGAAGCGCCGTGGAGTACCAGCGGTGTGTTCGGGATCAGTTTTTCGATTTCCCCTAACCGTTCGAAATCGAGGTACGGGTCGCCCTTGAATTTATATGCGCCGTGGCTGGTGCCGATGGCGATGGCCAGGGAGTCTACGCCGGTTCTTTCCACGAATTCCTGCGCCTGTTCCGGGTTGGTGAATTTTGCATCTCTTTCGCTGACGCTGACCGCGTCTTCGATACCAGCCAGGGTGCCCAGTTCCGCTTCAACCACAACGCCGTGAGCGTGAGCGTATTCCACGACCTGTTTGGTCATTTCCACGTTCTTTTCGAAGGGGTGCTTGGACCCGTCGATCATAACGGAAGTGAAGCCGCCGTCCACACAGCTCTTGCAGATGTCAAAATCTGCGCCGTGGTCCAGGTGCAGGACGATGTCCAGGTCGGAATCCATCATCGCCGCTTCCACTAATTTCAGCAGGTAAGCCGGTTTCGCGTATTCTCTGGCGCCGGCGGAAACCTGCAGGATCAGGGGCGCGTTTTCTTCCTTCGCGGCATCCACGATACCCTGGACGATCTCCATGTTATTTACATTGAATGCGCCGACTGCATAGTCGCTTTCCAGCGCTTTTTTAAACATTTCGGTAGAAGTAATAAAAGCCATTTGGTTCATCCTCCTTGTTTCATTAGTAATAAATTATCAGGTATATTCATTATAGAACAAATCCGAACAAAAATACAGGGGGTTTTGCAAATTATCCGTCGATTGACAGAGTTGCTTTCATGAGTTAAAATAAGTAACACGATGAAAACGATTACAATTTCGTAATTTCGAAAAAGAGAGTATAGAATTCAGACACAAAGTGAAAACGAAAGTACAGGAAAGGAAAAAGGGAGAGAATATGAGAGACAGCAGAGACATGGAGTTCTCCACCATCCAGGCCAGGGAGATGTACTGCCGCATGATGAGCGACCGCATCACCCGCTGCAATGAAGTGGACCAGGAACTCTACGAAAAATACGACATCAAGCGGGGCCTGCGTAACAGCAACGGCACCGGTGTACGGGTCGGCCTGACGAAGATTGGCTGCGTAGAAGGGTATAGAGTCGTCGAGGGCGTGAAGACACCGTCGGAAGGGAATCTGTTCTACCGGGGCATCAGCATCAACGACCTGGTCAACGCCTGCATCACGGAAAACCGGAAAGGATATGAAGAGACCAGCTATCTGCTGCTCTTCGGGGAACTGCCGGACCAGCGCCAGCTGGACCTGTACAAGCAGTACCTGGGGGAGAGAAGAGAGCTGCCTTTCTCCTTCGTGCGGGATACGATCCTGACCACCCCCAGTCTGAACATCATGAACAAGCTGGCCCGGTGCATCCTGACGTTCTATTCCTATGATGAGAACCCGGACGAACTGACGCCGGAAAACATCCTGCGCCAGTCCATCGACCTGATCGCCCGGATGCCCACCCTGACCTGTTACGGTTATCAGGCCAAGGTTTCCTACGACCGGAACGCCAGCCTGCATTTCCATCAGCCCCTGCCGGAACTGTCCACAGCGGAAAACGTGCTGCGTATGATCCGTCCGACCGGCGAGTATACGGAACTGGAAGCGATGCTGCTGGACATCTGCCTGATCCTGCACGCGGAACACGGCGGCGGGAACAATTCCGCCTTTACCACCCACGTTATTTCTTCTTCCGGCACCGACACCTATGCGGCGATCTCCGCAGCGGTGGGTTCCCTGAAGGGACCGAAGCACGGCGGCGCCAATGCCAAGGTGGTGCAGATGATTCGGGAACTGAAGGAAAACGTCAAAAACACCGACGACCGTTCGGCGGTGGATGATTACCTCGTCAAGGTCCTGCGGGGACAGGCCGGAGACCGGTCCGGACTGCTGTATGGTTTCGGTCATGCCGTTTATACCCTGTCCGACCCCCGTGCGGTGATTCTGAAAAAGATGGCCCGCAAGCTGGCGGAACAGAAGGACCTGATGGAGGAATTCGAACTGTACAATTACATTGAAGAGAATGCTTCGGAGATCTTCTTCAAGGCACGTGGCATCGAGCGGAACATGATGGCCAATGTGGATCTGTATTCCGGCTTCGTGTATTCGGCACTGGACATCCCCACGGAAATTTCCACGCCTCTGTTTGCGGTGGCTCGTATTTCCGGGTGGTGCGCCCACCGGCTGGAAGAACTCTTCATGGCCAGCAAGATCATGCGGCCGGCTTACATCGACGCTTCCGAGCGGATTCCCTACACGCCCCTGGACCAGCGGTAGCATACAAGGAAATTAAATGTGTGAAAAGGGTAGAAAATCCGCGAAAGGTATTGCATAAAAATTTATCTTGACGTATAATTATGCAGGTAAAACGAAAACTTTTTCATGAAGAAAGGAAGAAAGCACTATGAAGAAATTTTTAGTATTGTTATTAGCGCTGTCTCTGGTATTTGCCATGACAGCTTGCGGCGGCGGCTCCTCTGAAGAGGCTGCGGACGATTCCGATGCAGCAGCAGTGGAAAGCGTAGAAGGCCAGACCTTCAAAGTATCCACCGAACCTACATTCCCGCCCTTCGAATTCGTGGATGAAGAATCCGGCGAGATCACCGGGTTTGACATCGACCTGATCAAGGCCATCGCTGAAGACCAGGGCTTTTCCGTTGAAGTAGAACAGATGGGCTTTGACGCCATCGTTGGCGCGGTACAGACCGGCGTGACCGATATCGGTGCATCCGGCATGTCCATTACCGAAGAAAGACTGGAAACAGTAGACTTCTCCGATCCGTACATCGATGCCGGCCTGGCGATCGCTGTTCAGGAATCCAACGACGAAATCACCGGCGAAGCAGACCTCCAGGGCAAGACCTGTGCAGTACAGCTGGGCACAACCGGTGCATCTAAGGCTATGGAACTGCAGGAACAGGGCGTGCTGACCGATGTGAAGACATTCAACACTGTTGACGTTGTCATGAACGAACTGAAGACCGGCGGCGTAGACTGCGTTATCAATGACCTGCCTGTAACCCAGGCTTACATCGCTAAGATGGGCGGCATCAAAGTTGTAGGCGACACACTGGTTTCCGACAGCTATGGCTTCGCAGTAATGAAGGGCAACACCGCTCTGCTGGATGCCATCAACGCAGGTCTGGAAAATGTAAAGGCCAACGGCACATACGATGAACTGATCGCGAAGTACTTCCAATAATCGAAGTGAATACAATCGAAGGGGAACTCAAAGGTGCGTAAGTATTTGCGCACCTTTTATTCACCTTTCATGAAGGAGTGTTTTTATGTTAGCTAAACTGCTGGAAATGCTGGGACCCGGTTTCGACAATTTCCTGGTGGTAATCCAGAAGATTCTGACGGTTGGGGTATGGGCAACCCTGAAGGTCACGGTGGTGGCGCTGTTCTTCGGCGTGCTCATCGGCCTGATTGCCTGCCTGTGCAAAATGAGCAAGCACATCATCCCCAAGGCCATCGCAACGGTTTACATTGAGGTCATCCGGGGCACACCGACCCTGGTTCAGGCCCTGTTCTTCTATTTTGGTATCAACGGTCTGCTGGTCAGCCTCAGTAACGGCAGCCTTCGGATGGCGCCTCTCTTTGCCGGGATGGTGGTCTGCAGCTTGAACAGCGGGGCCTACGTGGCGGAGATTTTCCGGGCCGGGATCCAATCCGTGGACAAGGGGCAGATGGAAGCTGCCCGTTCCCTGGGGATGCCGGAAAAACTGGCTATGCGGGAAATCATCATGCCCCAGGCGGTACGGACCATCCTGCCGTCCCTCGGCAACGAATTCATCGTGCTGGTCAAGGAAACATCGATCCTGGCCATCATCGGCGTGTCGGAAATCACCCGAATCGGCCAGATCCAGGCGTCCATCAACTACCGGACCTTTTCTGCCTATTTCGGCGTGGCAGTGGCGTATTTCTGTCTGACGTTCATCCTGTCCAGACTGGTGAACCTGCTTGAAAGGAGGATGGCTGTCAGTGATTGAGGTTAAGAATTTACACAAGTATTTTGATAAGCTGGAAGTATTGAAGGGTATTAATGAGGTCATCGAAACTAACGAGGTGGTCTGCGTCATCGGGCCTTCCGGTTCCGGCAAATCCACCTTCCTGCGGTGCCTGAACCTGCTGGAAGAGCCCACAAAGGGCGATATCGTTATCGACGGAGTCAAGATCAACGATCCGAAGCTGAACATCAATGAAGTCCGTCAGAAGATGGGTATGGTGTTCCAGAGCTTCAATCTTTTCCCACACAAGACGGTGTTGGAGAACATCACCATCGCTCCCATCAAGGTCAAGGGCCTGTCCAAGGACGAGGCGGATAAGATCGGCAGGGAACTCCTGGAGCGGGTTGGCCTGGCGGACAAGGCGGATGCCTATCCCCGGTCCCTGTCCGGCGGCCAGAAGCAGCGTGTGGCCATTGCCCGCGCGCTGGCGATGAAGCCGGAGATCATGCTCTTCGACGAGCCGACATCCGCACTGGACCCGGAAATGGTCGGGGAAGTACTGGAAGTAATGAGGGAACTGACCCACGAAGGTATGACCATGGTGGTAGTGACACACGAAATGGGCTTTGCCCGCGAAGTGGCCCACCGGGTGCTGTTCATGGACGGCGGTTATATCGTGGAGCAGGGCAGCCCTTCCGATATTTTCGATCATCCCCAGAACGAGCGGACCCAGTCCTTCCTGAGCAAGGTGCTCTAAAACCGGCCGCGAGGGGACGATTTGCGAATATTTAAAATTGAATTCAAAAGATTGTTCGCCTTTTTTAAAAAATATTGGAGAAATTTTGCGAAAAACTTGAGATTTATCCGACAATATGCTATAATAACTCGTCAGTAAGACGAAAATTGCTATTTCGGAAAGAGAGGAACGAAGTATGAAAACATTGTACGATGGCAAAACCAAGACCGTAATGCTGGACGAAGCCACTGGCGTAGTCAATCTCTTCTTCAAGGATACCGCAACCGGTGAAGACGGGTATTTTGACCCCGGCTTTAATACTGTAGGCGGCAGCGTGGAAGGCAAAGGGAAAATCGGCCTGGAAGTTTCCAAGTATTTCTTTGAACTGATGGAAAAGAACGGGATCCCCACCCACTACCTGGGCGCGGATATCGACAAGAACCTGATGCAGGTCAGACAGCTGACGGTTCCGAAACTGGAATTCGTTCTGCGTTACTTCACCGCAGGCAGCATGTGCCGCCGCTTTACATTGGAAGAAGGCATTCCTTTCGATCCTCCGTATAAAGAAGTGACACTGAAGGATGATGAGCAGGGCGACCCGCTGATCACCGAACGGATCTGCTTCATGAAAGACATGCTGATCCCCGGTGTCTGGGACAAGGGCCTGGAACTGGTGGAACAGGTCGGCGAAGTTCTGAAGAAGGAACTGGCCGGCATGGGACTGACCCTGATCGACTTCAAGATCGAAGTGGGCTTCGACAAGGATGGCAATGTCTTTGTGGTTGACGAAATCACACCGGACATCTGGAGAGTGAAGGACGAAAACGGCGTGATTCCGAACCAGATCGACTGTGCAAAGATGATTCTGGAAAAGATTCGGTAATCAAAAAGAACGAAAGCGTTTGGCTTAAGACAAAGCCAAACGCTTTTTTTTATTTGTTTTCCGAAAGCCTCAGCCCTCGTTTCAGTTTTGAATCGTTCAGGGGCTGCAGGGCGAAACGTTTTACCAGTTTAGCGCCGAAGGCTTTCAGGTCTTCTTCCCGGCCGTCCTTCAGTTCGCATTCCAGTTCGCAGACCGGTTCGCTTTTTTCCCCGGCGGAGAGAGCGCCGGTATCGCAGGAGAGTTCAATCAGCGTCTCCCCGAAGCGGATCTCCGCCAGCCTCCGCACGCAGTCGGAAATGAAGAGAGGCTTCAGAATTCCGCAGGACTGCAGCGTCTCCTCCAATTCTGCGGCTTCCGGGAAGGTCTCCGCCCGGAGAAGGGGAAGGAAAGCTTCCAGATCCGGAGTCTCGTCCTCGGCCGGCAGATTGTATTCCAGCCGGCGGGAGAACCCGGCGGTTTCCTTTTCGGCGGACCATTTCAGGGTGGAGATGTATTCGGTTCCCTCTTTGCGTACCCGGTAGCCGATCCGTCCGGCGGCCAGGCTCCGGCTGCCGTCGTCGTAGTATACCGCCCGCATGGGGAGAGTCGTTTCCGTATCCGGAACGATCAGTGTCCGGATCCATTGGTCCGAAAACACTTCATGACCCTGTTCAGGGTCATGAAGCGCGAATTTTATTTCCAGTTCTTTATTCTTCATTGATAATCGCCTCGGAACCGAGCTTGACGATTCCTTTTTCCAGATTCAGGAGCAGCGTGTTCAGGGCTTCCAGTTTGTCGGCGCTGATGCGCTCGCCGTCCACTGCCAGGGTTGTGTTGTAGAGGAGTTGTTCGAAGTCCTCATGCAGGTTGGACATCTTTTCCCGGAGCGCTTCCACGTCCTCCGGTGAAGCGGTTTTCTTTTCCGCCGGTGCCGCAGCTGCCGGAGCTCCTTCCGCAGGAACTTCTTCCGCCGGCGCTTTCGGAGTCGGAGCGGCTTCTGTTTTCGGTGCCGTTTCCTTTGGCGGAGCGGGTTTGCGGAAATCGTATCTCGAATAGGTTTCCTCCTGTGCCGGGGTTTCAACCGGTCTCGGCTTCGCTTCGCCGGACTTCACCAGATCGTATTCACAGATGTCGTTGATTGGAATCGCGTCGTAGCCCAGCTGGGCCTTGACAAAGTCCGCGAAGTCCCGTTTGGAGTCTTCTTCGCCATGGACCAGGAAGAGCATGGATGGCGCTTTTTCAAATCCGGAGAGCCAATCCAGCAGGGCATCCCGGTCTGCGTGGCCGGACATGCCTTCCAGGTTGTGGATCTGGGCGTTGACGTAAATGTCTTCGCCGAAGAGTTTGATGTTCTTGACCCCGTCCAGAATATCCCGGCCCAGTGTGCCTTCCGCCTGATAGCCGACGAAGACGACGGAATTCTTGCCGTCCCAGATGTTATGTTTCAGGTGGTGCTTGATCCGGCCGGCTTCGCACATGCCGCTGGCGGAAATGATCACCTTGGGTTCTTTGTTGAAATTGATGGCCATGGACTCATCCGAGGTCTTGCAGAAGACCAGTCCCGGGAATTCCAGGGGATGGTCGCCGGACAGAATGTAGGCCTTGGTTTCTTCATCGAATACCTGCGCATTCTTGCGGAACACTTCCGTGGCTTCCACCGCCATGGGACTGTCCACATAGACCTTGATGTTGCTCAGGGTTTTGTTGAAGTCCGGGGAAGTGGGCTCGTAGAAGCGGTTCAGGTTGTACAGCAGCTCCTGCGTCCGTCCCACCGCAAAGGAGGGGATGACGGTGGTGCCGCCCCGCTCAGCCGTTTCCAGAATGATGTCGATCAGCGAATGCACGCTCTGCTCGTTGGCCGGGTGCAGCCGGTTGCCGTACGTGGTTTCCATCAGAAGGAAGTCCGCGTCCCGGACGTACTCGGGATCTTTCAGGATCGGCCGCTGGCTCATGCCCAGGTCGCCGGAGAAGACGATCTTGGATTCCTCGCCGTTTTCGGTGGCCCAGATCTCGGTGATGGCGGAGCCCAGGATGTGGCCCGCATCTTTAAAGCGGATCTTGATCTCATCGCAGATCTGCTTCATTTCCCCGTATATCAGGGGTTCAAAGAATTTGAAGGAAGCCTCCGCATCCTTCGTTGTATACAGCGGCTCGACCAGCGGACGGCCTGCCCGCATATTCTTCCGGTTCTGCCATTCCGCTTCTTTTTCGTGGATGTGGGCGCTGTCCTTCAGCATGATGTCCACCAGGTCATAGGTGGCGTCGGTGCAGTAGATGACGCCCTTGAAGCCTTTTTTCACCAGCAGGGGAATCCGGCCGCAATGGTCCACGTGGGCGTGGCTGAGGATCATGAAATCGATCTCCGCCGGGTCATAGGGAAAATCCTCCGCGTTGAGTTTTTCGGCAGCACGGGTGCCCTGGAACTGTCCGCAGTCCAAAAGCAGCTTCTTGTCGCCGATGGTGATCAGGTGGTTGGAGCCCGTTACGGACTGGACACCGCCACAAAATTGTATTTTCATAAGTCAATCTCCTTTTCAGTTACTCTATCCTTATTATTATACCTTTTGGCGGGAAAAAAGGGAAGAGTGGATTTTTCAGGGCAGCCATCAATAGTTGATGGTTTCAACCGTGTAATCGAGTCCGCTTTCCGGGGTGAAATCCTCCGCAATGCCTTCCGACACGAGGATCTTATGATCCTCCGTTACCAGGATCATTTCAAAATCCTTGTGGGAACGCCAGAAGTCGGCGGCCTTCTCCGGTCCCATGATGAAGAGGGCGGTGGAGAGGGCGTCGCAGCGGATGCCGGAGTCTCCCACGATGGTGGCGGAAATCAGACCGTTTTTCGCCGGGCGTCCGGTAGCCGGGTCCATGATGTGCCAGTAGATCTCCCCGTCCGGGCCTTCAAAATACCGTTCATAACCGCCGGAAGTCACAACAGCTTTGTTGATTACCGGGACCGTTCCGAGGATGCCTTCGGATTCCGGGTCCTGGATGCCTACGTTCCAGGGGCTGCCGCCCAGCTTGCTGCCCAGACACTGAACATTGCCGCCCAGGCTGAAGAGGGCGGAGGTGATTCCGGCGTCCGTAAACAGTTCCGCCAGCATGTCGCCGGTGTAGCCCTTGGCCACGGCTCCCAGGTCGATCTGCATTCCTTCCCCCAGTTCCACGGTGCCGTCATCATTCAGCAGCACCTTTTGGTAATCCACTTTTTCCAGAAGAGCATCGATTTCACTGTCCGCCGGGATCCGGTGTTCGCCCGTTGTGAAGCCCCAGGCTTTTACCACCGGGTAGATGGAAATGTCCAGGGTTCCCTGCAGCTCATCGCAGAGAAACAGGGATTCCAGCAGAAGTTCCTCTGCTTCTCCGGTCACTGTGCCGCTTCCGGCTGCGTTGATCTGTGCGATCTCACTGCCGTCGTAGGTGGTGGAGATGAGTTTTTCCAGATCCGTTACCGCCTTTGAGGCCTCGTCCAGCAGCTCTTCACTGGCACCGTAGCCCCGAATCTCCATATAGGTGTCCATGGCGAAGAATTCCTTGCTGTTCAGCTCGGTGGGATCGCCGCCGGTTTCTGCCGGCTCGGTGCCGCTCCGGCACCCCGCCAGCAAGGCCGTGAGTACCATTATTCCTATTAATAAAGCGATGGTTGTGCGTTTTTTCAAGTCTCGTCCTCCGTTTGTCTTTTGAGTTAGCACCGGGTAATATAATAGTATTCTTTTTCCACGCCGTTGTCAATAAAGCGTCCCCACAGTCCGACATCGGCATATGTTTCGCTGATTATCGTAGTTTTATATGCCTAGCCGCCGCACTTTAAGGGGCTTTTTTACTGAGTGACAGAGTAAAAAAGCCCAAATTTCTAAGCGGCGGCATATAGTTTTGCAGTTTTCACTGATTTATATGCCGAGAGCAACGCCTTGTGCTCCGGATGGGAGCAGTTTTGTGAAGTTCCCACCGGAGCGGGCATATGTTTCGTATGTTTTCTCTGTTTCATATGCCGGAGGCTTCGTTTTGACAGGAGTAGGATTCGCAGGTATAATCGATATCAGAATGACAAACGGAGACGAGTGCGATGGAAAACAATGTGGAAATGCAGACACAGCGTGCGATTCTCGTGGGCGTGCAGATCGGACCCCGGGACATCGAATACTATATGAAAGAACTGGAGCAGCTGGCGGAAGCTGCCGGCCTGGAAGTGGCCGGCGTCATGACCCAGAAGGCGGAACGAGTGAATCCGGCTACCTACATGGGGAAGGGTAAACTGGAGGAACTGCAGGAAGCGGTGCAGACCCTGGAAGCGGATGTGGTGGTGCTGAACAATGAACTCTCCGGCCGGCAGATCCGGAACCTGGAGGACGCCACCGGCGTCAAGGTCATCGACCGGACCATTTTGATTCTAGACATCTTCGCTGCCCGGGCTGTGTCCCGGGAAGGGAAGCTTCAGGTGGAGCTGGCGCAACTGCAGTACCGGATGCCCCGGCTGGTGGGTTTCGGGAAGGCTCTGTCCCGCACCGGCGGCGGAATCGGCACCCGGGGTCCCGGCGAAAAGAAGCTGGAAACCGACCGGCGGCACATTGCCCGTCAGATCGACGAGATCCGCCGGGAGATCGAGAACGTGAAGGCCACGAGACAGGTCCAGCGTTCCCGCCGCAGCAAATCCGGACTGCCCATCGTAGCCATCGCCGGCTACACCAATGCGGGAAAGTCCACTCTGATGAATGCGCTGCTGAAGCAGTCGGAAAAGGAAGACAAGGACGTTTTTGTCAAGGACATGCTGTTCGCTACCCTGGACACCTCGCTGAGGAAGATCCGGATCGACGCGGACAAGGAGTTCATCCTCATCGACACCGTCGGCTTCGTCAGCAACCTGCCCCACACTCTGGTGAACGCCTTCCGGTCCACCCTGGAGGAGATCCTCTATGCGGATCTGATCCTTCACGTGGTGGACGCTTCGTACGAAGACTGCTTTTTCAACATGCAGGTGGCGGATCGGGTGCTGGACGAGATCGGTGCGGAGGACATCCGCAAATTCTACGTCTTCAATAAGATCGACAAGGTGGAGAATTATGAAGACACCCTGCCCGGCGGACCGGACTGCATCTACATCTCCGCCAAAAAGGAGATCAACCTGGATGTGCTGCTGGAGAAAATCGCCGGGGAACTCTTCTCGGACCGGGTCATCGCCGAACTGATGATTCCCTACGACCAGGGCCGCATCACCTCCTACCTGTGCGACAACTGCAAGGTCCTGAAAATGGAGTACAAGAACGAAGGAACCTATTTTGAGGTGGAACTGTCCGGGGAAGACTACGGACGTTTGAGAGAATACCTGAT